>DASVKT010000233.1:0-1901 GCA_036385235.1 Candidatus Limnocylindrales bacterium
CCTCTGCGCCGACGACGAGGAATGCCTTCTGCCCACCGTTCGGTCGCGCTGCGTTCGCATTCGCCTGGGCGCCGTCGGCGGCCGCGAAATCGAGAACTGGCTCGGTGAACTTGGGGTTGCCGACGCTCCGCGCGCGGCCCGTCTGGCTCGGCTTGCGGATGGCCGGCCGGGCCTTGCTCTTGCCTACGCCCATTCTGCCGACGCCGAGCGACTGCGCGGAGAGATCGCCCGCGGCATCGTGGACATGCTTTCCCAGAGCCGGCAGCCGCGACTGGCCGCCGCTCGGGAGTTGATGAAGTCCGCGGGGGCGCTGGACGGCGCACTGGACGAGTGGCGCAAGGCGGCGGCAGGCGGAACTGCACCCGCAATCGGTCGCGGCAAGAAGGGCAAGGGAGCGAAGGCCGCGGTCGCGGCCGTAGATCCGGAGGAGGCGCCGGGCGATGGCTCGGCTGGTGCCGGGGCTCCTGGGGACGGCGCCGAGGCCGCCGCTCCCAAGCTGGCCGCCGCGGATCGACGAGCGGCCGCGAACACACTGGTTGAGATCTGGTCGTCCGTGGGGCGTGATCTGGCCGTGGCTCGCGCCGGTGGCATCCGGCAGCTGCACGAAATGGCGCTTGTGGACGATGTCAGGGCCGTCGCTCCCTCCGTCTCCGTCGCGACGCTCCAGCTCTTCCTGGAGCAACTCGGCAAGGTAGCCACGCACCTGGACGAGAACGTGAATCCGGAACTGGCGCTGGACGTCTTGGCGCTGAGCTGGCCCCGCGTCGACGGCGGTGCGGCTCGATGACGCCGCCGGAGATGGCCCGCCTGGATGCGCGAGTCAAGGGGCGTGTCCACGGCGTCGGCTTCCGCTACTTCGTCATCTCCAACGCAGAACGCCTCGGCCTCACCGGCTGGGTCTCTAACGAGCAAGACGGCACCGTCCGCTGCGTCGCCGAGGGCCCGCGGCCGGACCTGGAGATCCTGCTGGAGCAACTCCACGAAGGCCCGGCCTCGGCAATCGTTGAATACGTGGCCGAGGATTGGCTGACCTACACGGGCAACTGGGGCACGTTCGGCATCAGATCGTCGGGACATCGCGGGGACTGAGGCGGGGACTTGGTCGGAGGTCCTACTCCTCTCGCCCCGACCATGAACAGCCGTTCTAATGCTGACCGCTTTTCCCCCCACCGGGTCCACGAGCAGCCGTCACAATTGTCACAATGAACCGCCCCGGGGTCTGATTCCACAAACGCGGTTGTGGCGAGCCGCAGGTGTTGTGTTGCGAATCGGGGTTTCCCACCCTCACGGGGCGACGAAGTTGCCGACGCGGGCTGAAGAACGCCGTCGCGCACGTATTCAGTCTCATGGCAAGCGGATGTACGGCTCTGGGGCGCCGACCGCTCCTTGGTGCCCCGTCACCCAAAGATCGTGGTCGCGACGAGGCCCAATACCGCCAGGCCCATCACCAACGCGGTCACCCACCCAACGACATTCAGAAGACGACCGTTGGTTCTCTCGCCCAGCACCTTGCGATCGTTTGAGACGAGCATGACGAGAACGATAAGCGGCGCAGATACCACTCCGTTGAGGACCGCCCTGATGACAAGGGCGGTGATCGGATTGATCCCCAGGAAGTTGATCGCCATCCCGACGAGCGTCGCGGCAACGATGACCAGGTAGAACTGCCATGCGGCGGCAGGCTTGCGATCGAGTCCGGATCGCCAGCCGAAGGCTTCAGAGACGCCGTAGGTCGCCGACCCTGTCAGCACGGGCACCGCCAGGACGTCGGCTCCAATGAGTCCGATGGCAAGCAGAAAGGCGGACGCGTCGCCCGCAAGCGGACGCAACGCCTGAGCCGCTTCGGTGGCCGAGACGACATCATGCT
This sequence comes from Candidatus Limnocylindrales bacterium, assembly GCA_036385235.1. Lineage (GTDB taxonomy): Bacteria > Chloroflexota > Limnocylindria > Limnocylindrales > CSP1-4 > Fen-1039. Next base: position 1,868 of record DASVKT010000233.1, read on the forward strand.
TACCCGCCACGAACAGAGTGGCGCCGGTCGTGAG
>DASVKT010000234.1:0-5680 GCA_036385235.1 Candidatus Limnocylindrales bacterium
GCCGAAATCGCGGCCGTCCTGGGCGCCCCCGTCGGAACCATCAAGTCCCGGCTCCACCGCGCCCGCCTGGCGCTCGAGTCGGCACTCGCGAAGGAGTCGCGATGAACGAGCAGTACGACCGGCTCGAACCGGTCGATCCGACGATCCGCGAGCAACTGACCCGGCGCTCGTCCGGGCGATTGCCCGACGGACTGGCGACCCAGGTGTCGAAGGCACTGGACGGCGCCGGCGGGCCGCGAAGCCACTCAAGGTGGCCGAGTCTGCGGCTGACAGCGCCACGCCTTGCCGGGACGGCCTTGGGTATCGCGTTTGTCGCCGTGCTGGCCGTTGCACTCGTGGCGCCGGCACTGCGCAGTGGACCCGGCGCGTCTGCCGGCTACCCGTACGGCCGCGCCCTCACGACCGATGAGTTGGTCGCGCTGATGGCCAATCCACCCGCAATCAACACCGCGCTGGTCGTGACGGCCACCATCGATGTGCGCAACGATGTCTGCCCGATGAACCGTTACCCAACCGCAGGCGTCATCCACGGCGTCACGCCGCAGATCTGTGTAATGCAGAGCGGTCTGTCGCCACAGCTGACCGGCACATCGGTGACCGGCACCTTCGCCGTTCGATACCTGGGCCCCGGCTACGTCGGATTGCTCGGCCAGATCACGCCGGCATCCGGTTCGCAGATCCCGTTCCGCCCCACCGATGAGTGGCCGGTCGCGGGCAAGACCTTCCTGGTCGAAGGCTGGCTGGGAGCAGACGAATTGATGATCGATTGTTCGGTCGCACCCTCCGCGGGGGACCCTCTCTCGCCCAACGGCTTCGACTGCCAGTACGACGACTGGCTGGGCGACGCCTCGACGGCACCGGGGATTGGAGCGGATCACATATCCGTCAGCGGCGCGGACCCGAGCTACGATCCGATGTCGCTGCGCGGCGACGCGCGGCATGTGGAAGCCGGGGGCATGAGGCTCATCGACTCGCTCAACCCGTTCCATCCGGTTCACGGCGTGTACGTGGTCAGATCCATCACCGAGCAATGCCCCAACGTCTCGCCTCAGGACAGCCGCGGCTGCGGCGCGTGGCTGGTGATGGCACGTGTCCCAGATCTTGCCTTGCCGACGCCCACCGGCTCTGAAACGCCGACCACGGTGACCACGTCGCCGGCCACGCCGATCCCGAGCCCATCCGGAGCCGTCTCGGTGGACCCCACAGGCCTGATTGGGCCGAACAACACACCGCTCACCCAGACGGACGTGGCCGCGCTGATGAACGTCGATCAGAATCATCTGGCCGGCCGCTACGTCGTCGAAGAGCGGATCGCATGCGACGGCACGGACTGCAGCGGCGTCCCACCGAGGGCAGTCGCGGACATGATCCAGCCCGACGGGTCGGTGAGGCTGGTTGGGCCACTCGATCTGCGCCCCGATGGCGGGCTCGTTTGGACCGTCCCGCAGGCCCTTGGGAACGGGGGCTGGGCGAATAGGGGCCTCTTCATCGTAGACGCCTCGATGATCAGCTATGGCGATGGCACATGGCTTGACTCCGACGCGAGCGCAGAACTGACGGCCCAGATCGGCGCTTTCAGGCGGTTCGCGCCTGCCGGCACATCCGGCTCGATGGTTCACGGATTCTTCCTGGTCAGGCCCGTGATCAGCAAGGCCTGCATGCTCGCTTCTGCGCCATCGTCGGACGCGTGCACTCCGCAGGTAGAGATCCTTGCCCGCCTGGAACCGGCCCCTTGGACATCGCCGTCCGGATCGGGGCCGCTCGCTCCGGCTCTCACCGGCATCGTCGGGCCGGGCGGTAGGCCGTTGACCTCCGCCGAACTAAACGCCCTTTGGGCAGCGAATCCATCGAGCCTGGTGGGCCGAATTGCGATCGTGAAGGGGCCGGTTCCGCTTGGCGGTTGCCCTTCCGCCTGATCAGCCCAGCCGTCAAGCGGACTTTGCGTGGACATGGGGTGGATCTCGAACGACCGCTATCAGGCTGTTCGTGTCGAGTCAAACGGTTCACTCACCCCGGTCGGGCAACTCCCCGACGGAAATGGATCTCCCTTGCCCCTCTCGGCTGTCAACTCGGACGGAGCCACGCAATCGGGCGAGCTTGTCCTCGTCGATGCCTACCTCGATTGGATGCCGTCGCTGGAATGCGACATGCTTTCGTACCCACCCGGCTCCCTCTGCGATGCCGGCGCCGTGACTTCGGTCCTCACCAGCGCGCCGCTTGCTACGCAGGGAATGGCAATTGGCTACCCCTCCTTCCCGGCTGACGATTACGGGGTCGTCGTGGCTCAGGGCGCCTATCAGATCTACGGATCTAGCGACTTGAAGGCGAGACCGATCCACGGCCTCTACCTGTTGCGAGGGACCCAGATCCTGGCCCGCATGGTGCCAACAGGCTCCTAGCCGCTCCACACCGCTCCCCGGCCTCGCCCCGTGGCGCTACCATTGCGCCCACAACTTCCGCAGCCGAGGCCGCCACGCGGCCGTAACCAGGAGAGGTCGAATGCCGGGCTTCACTCCGTTCACCAGCAACTATCAGGATCTCTCCACGAACCAGGGCTACCAGTTCGAGTTCCGCTGCGACGTTTGTGGCAGCGGCTACCGAAGCGAGTGGCAGAAGAACCTGCTGGGCACCGGTGCCTCGATTCTCGGCGGCGCCAGCAGCGTCATCGGCGGGCTCTGGGGAGCACGCAATGTCGCTCAATCGGCCCAGGACATTACGGACCGCGGCGGCCGTGACAAGGCCCTGGAGAAGGCCTCGAACGAGATCATGCCCTTGTTCCACCGCTGCGTTCGGTGCAACAACTGGGTGGACGAGACCTGCTTCAACAAGGCCCGCGGCCTCTGCGTCAACTGCGCCCCGAACCTCGCGGCGGAGATGGAAGCGGAACGCTCGTCCGTTGAGCTGAACCAAATGCGGACGGCCGTCCAGGCCACGACTGTCTTCTCGGGCGACACCAGCGCCCGGGCGACCGAATGCCCGAGCTGCAACAAGCCGGTCGGCAGCGAGAAGTTCTGCGGCAACTGCGGCACTCCTCTCGGCGTCGCCAAGTGCGCCAAGTGCGGCGCCGAACTCGCGGCAGACACGCGCTTCTGCGGCAACTGCGGCAACAAGGTCGGTTAGCGGCACGGCGACGCGCCCCTGAGATGCGCACAAACGGAAGAGCGGCCGCTCAAGGTGAACAGGCCGCTCTTCTGATTCAAGGCTTGAGTTAAGCGTTGTCCCGAGCCGACTACGCCGCGACGGTTCCGCAAACAGTGCAGAACCGCGCGCCGGCCGGAAGCGGGGCGCCACAGCCACTGCACGCGCCGGCCGACTGCAGGACCGGCAAGGCGGCCTTGGGGTCGAGCGGCGGGCGCGGCGGTGGCGGGGGTTTGACGGCGCCGGGAGTAGCGGCGGCGGGCTGGGTGGCCGGGGCCGGAGCCGATGTACCGGCGGCACCTGGCGTAGCCGCCGTCCCACCCGCAGCCGGGGCCACCGGCGCAACAAGCGATTGCCCGCATGACGGGCAGACCGTCCAGGCCGAGTCGTCAATGATCTTCCTGCAGTTCTGACACCGGCGCGGCGCGAACGGGTCCACCTGGCCGCAGAACGGGCAAGCCCGCACAGCGCGATCTATGAACTTGTCGCAGTACGGGCACGGGTGCTTGAAAGTGGGCATTCGTCCGCTCCTCTAGCCTGCTGTGCCCGAAGGCTTGGTTGGGCCGCCGTCGGCCGGAGTGCCGGCGGCGTCGGCCGGAGTGCCGGCGGCGTCGCCCGATTCTTCCGATTCCGAGTCGCCGGAATCCGAGTCGCCATCGTCTTCGGCGCCGTCACCGCCGGCAGCGCTGATCGCCGATTCCTGAGACGCGCGACCCGGCCATTCGGCCGCTTCGTCCTTGGCGCTCGAGTGCCAGCGGATCAGATCCGCAACCGCTCCGGCCCAGCTGGCCTCGCTGCGATGCACGATCCGGGCCACGAACCGCGCCCGGGCCATAGACAAGCTCGGCAAAACCGCCAGGGCCAGGCGATAGCGCAGGTACTCGGGCAACTTCAGTTGATCGGCCGGGAGCGCCATCGGTTCGCGCAGGAAGCGGCAGTCCACCAATGCCTCGCTGATGTCGCGAACTGCCTGCTCGGCGGCGATCCCGAGCCTCTCCGGCTGCTCGCCCTTGTAGGCGGCGCGCGGCATGACGCGGAAGAAGTACGTGGCGTGGGCGCCGGCCGTGACCAACTCCAGAGCCACGAGATTGCCGGGCATGGCGATCAGGAACCAGATCTTGGGATCCTTGCCGCCCGGATCAACCGGCGACATTGCGACCCAACGCGGGGCGGCCGAACCGGCGGTCGAACAGAGCGACTGGTAACTCGCGGCGAACTTGGGCTCGCCCAGAACTGCCGTTTCGACGACCGGCCAGCCGGCATCACCGAACTTGTCCGGCCGAGTCGGGCGGCCATCGACCAGGAAGTCCGACGCCTTCTGTCGGACACCGAACGGTGCGTCCGGCATCAGCTGGTCCACGAACCCGGCCGCATCGGCGAAGGCACCGTCGCGCAGCTTGGCCAGCTTGTCGTGGAGCCGCGTGCTGGCCGGGCCGAGGCCACGGAGCGTCAGCGTGCCCGGTTCGCCGGCGATCTCGACGTCGCCCGGACTCGGCACCTCAACCGTGTTGATCGACGCGCGTCGGAAGTGGATCCACGTCAGGCACTCGTCCAGCGGGCAAACCACAAAGCCCCAGGGCTGGATAACCAGCTGGGCCACGCCGTTGGCCTCGGTTGCCGGGCCGTCGGGCCCCGGGCCAAGCGGAGAGGTCGTGGGCACCCAGGCAAATTCGACCAATTCGGCCGGATCGTCGGGAATCTTGACCAGGCCGTCGGTCAGGCGCTGCTTGAGCCTGAGTTCGCGGATCAGCCGGACCATCGGGCCGAGGCGGTCGGCGAACTTCTCCAGGATGAAGCGCATGGCGTCCGGGCCGTCGCCCAGGACGAGCAGCACCGTGGCCTGCTGAATGGCGATCAGGCTGATGTCCCGATGATTGGCCCGGATCGGCCGCGCCGACCCGATCTGCAGCGTGAGGCCCTGGGCATCCAGGCCGACGGTTGCGGGTTCCGATGTCCTGCTCGGACCGGCGAGCCGGCCTTCGCCGTGCAGTTCGATCGTTTCGAGCTTCTCTCCCCCACCTTCGCGGCTCGCATCCCGGCCCGTTTGGGTCCGGACGTCGCGCGAATCGCGACCTCCCATGCGCGCTCCGCGCGGGTCGCGGGCGTCGTGCATCTGACCCGGTTGACCCATCCCGGCCCCGCTCAGGCCGAATTGCCCGGCCAGACCCTGCAATCCGCCCGGGCCGAGACCGCCCATGCCGCCCGGGCCGCCGCCCATGCCACCGGGGCCACCGCCCATGCCGCCCGGGCCGCCGCCCATTCCACCGCCGAAACCGCCCGGGCCGAGGCCGCCCGGGCCGCCCGGGCGGCCGCCCATGCCACCGCCGAAACCGCCGCCGTCATTCATGGAGTGCATCCTACCGACAACTGGGCGTTCCGACCGGGCAAAGTGGCGCGGGGTCGCGGTGGATCGCCCCGCGGCGGTCGGTTCAGTCACCACCGAATGAACGGGACAACGAGGGCCCCTTCCGTGCCGGTCCGGCGCGCCGAACCAGCCACTGGCCACTCTTGATAGTCGGTTCAGTCGCCACCGACTGAAGAG
>DASVKT010000235.1:0-5855 GCA_036385235.1 Candidatus Limnocylindrales bacterium
GCTGGACCACTTCATGATGGAAGCCGCCGATGAGCCGGTCGCGGCCGGATTCGAGGAATTCCTGCGCGACTTCGCGGACCGGACTCGTAAGCCGGACGACCGGGTGCAGGAAGCCAGGCGGCAGATCCGCGACCTCGACCCGGGAAAGCTCGCCGTCTATGCGCCGTCGCCGCTGCTGGTTGGCCTGGGACGGGCGCCCCATCTGATGAAGATGTACGCCAGGGGAGCGATGGTCGCCAACGGCGACATGTTTGCGCAACTCGGCGAGGCGGCGAACGAGACCCGCAGAGTCGATCGCCTGGAGACCTACCTCGACGAACTCGGCCGGCACCGGGTTCTCGTAGGGTGGGCTCGCCAGAAGTAGCGTGACGCTGGTGGCGGGCGAAGCTGCCGGCGCTGGGGCGCAGCTGCGGATCTCGCGGATGTCCGGCTGTACCGGACAAGAATCGGTTCCGGAGTACGATCGGAGCCCGTTTCGCGATCGCGGGGCGTCGGAACGCCGCGAATCCGGGCAATCTGAGCCCAAATCCCTCGCTCAAGGCGCCTGAAGGGAGCATCCAGGCCTCCTGTCGAGCTTCGGGGCCGGAGGATCCTGCTCGAAAGGCGGATGTTGTCCGGCTGTACCGGACAAACGCACGATCTCCGCCGATCGGCCGGGCCTACGCCGATCGGCCGGGCCTCCGCCGGCCGGGACGCGTCGCGGCTGCCGTCACCGATGCGGAGACGTCGAAGTCGCAGATCACGAGAATTGAACCGCCCGGCCGGGTGTTCGCATCTGTACTTGCATGGCGAACATCGACCTGAGCATGGAGGGAGTGATGCGTGTGGAGGCTCTAGCGATCGGACATTCAGAAGCTGAGCGACGGGCGGCGTTCGATCGGTTCACGCAGGCCCGGCTGCAGCGAGCCTACCGGCTGGCCGGTCGCGTATTGCGCGATCCGTCGGAGGCCGAGGACGCGGTCCACGACGCGGCGGTCCAGGCCTGGCTCCACTGGGGTGAACTGAATGACCGAGATCGGTTGGACGCCTGGTTCGACCGAATCCTGGTGAACGTGTGCCGGGCGCGATTGCGCCGCCGGACGATCCGAACCATTGATCTCGACGACCGGCCGGACCTTCCGGGACCGGACGCATTCGCTGGCTTCGACGACCGCGACGTGCTGCACCGCGCACTGGCGACTCTAGATGCGGATCACCGCATCGCCGTCGTCCTGCGCTACGTCGAGGACCTGTCACCGGCTGAAATTGCGGCCCGCACAGGCGACCGCGAAGGCACGGTCAAGTCACGACTGCACTACGCACTGCGCCAGATGCGTGCCGCCATGGACGCGGCCGAGCGCACGAGGGAGGCAACCCGATGAACGACGATCAGCTGGGACGCGAGATTTTCGCCGCTCTCCTCAAGGACGATCCCGGGGCGGTGCCGGCTCGATTGAGCGAGCGCGTCGCGTCTGTTCCGGATGAGGCGGCGGCGCGGCGCGGCGCTGGGGCGCTTCGTTTTTCGCGCGTCTCCCCAATGTTGCGGACGCTCGAGGCGATCGCCGCGGTCGTGGTGGTCGGCGCGCTGGTTGCCGGGACGTTGATCCTGCGCGGCTCCTCGGTAGGCCAGGTGCCGGGTTCGAGCTCGTCGGCTTCGCCGAACAGCAGCGCTTCGGGCGTGGTTGCGACCGGTACGCCGTCCAAGTCACAGTCGCCGACCCCGTCGGCAGCCCGGCCGGACAACTGGACCGGCCTGAGATGGTCGGCACCATCTGTTATGCCGTCGGCGGAGGGCATCAGCGACATCGTGTACTACAACGGGCAGTACATAGCTGCAGGGCGGGCCGGGCAGACCAACTCGTCGGGCGGGCAGCTTCCGGTCGGCATCTGGCACTCGCCGGATGGAACGACGTGGACTCAGGTCAGCCTGGACCCCACGATGTTCGACAACGCCAACCTCGCCGGCCTCGTGAAGACCGACACTCTCGGATTGATCGCATGGGGCACTATGGGCGACCCCGTATGCAACGGCCAGGGTGCAGGTATGACTTGCGGCCCGGTGCCGGTCAGGATCTGGACCTCGCCCAACGGCACCGATTGGTCTCGGGTTGCCGACCTGACGATGTTCAAGGGCGCGACGATTCAGGGCGTCGCCTATGGCCTGCTCGGTCTGGTGGCGGTGGGGGATACCGGCTTCAACGAACCGGCCATATGGGTTGGCGACCCCGGTACGGTATGGCAGAGGCAGACGCTGGATCCGACGGTGTTCAAAGACGCCCATTTCGCCTCTATCAGCTACACCGTCGACGGCTACGTCATCGGTGGCTCCACCGGCGGCACCGCGCCGCTGCCCGGCGGGGCTCAGCCGCTCGACACGGGCAGCGCTGCGGCCTGGCGGTTCTACGGGCAGACCTGGACCAAGGCCACTGTCTATCGGAACGGCCAAGTTGGGACGAGCCTGGGCGGCATTGCGGTCGGCGCAAGTGGCATGGTCGCCGTCGGACCGGCCAACGGCGGTAAGGTCGTCACGGGATGGGTGTCGTCGGATGGGAACGTCTGGTCGCCCGTGCCCATTGGCGGTAACTATGCCGGAGCCCCAACCTCTCGGCCGGGTGTCGCAATCCTGCCTGCCAACACGGTCACCGGCGACGGGACACACCTCGTCGCTCAAGGGTCTGACGGTTCCGGCCTCCATGTCTGGATTTCCTCGGATGGAGTGACGTGGCGGGAGATGCCCTTTTCGGGCGCGACCGGCACCGTCTCCACATCAATCAACCAGATGTTCGTCGTCGGCGATGGGTTGATCGCCATATCTGGGGACGGCCATTCAGTCTGGCACGTGACCGCCTAGCCGTAGGCCTCGACCATCTCCGCGGGCTGCCCAGGTGCCGGTCTCACGAGAGCCCCAGTCATCCGCAGCCCGCATCTACTCCGCACTGTCGGCCGAGGGCGTGAGAGCGGAGGGACCAGTGCGGCCGCCAGCGGGTCCACGTCAAGTGGGCCGAGTCTAAATAGCTCTCAGGCATGTGGGTGGCGGGTCTCACAGGCCGCCGAGGTGCGCGTCCAGAGATGCACAACGGACCGATTTGTGCTTCAACGCGTCACTATCGGTCGGAGACGCGCTCGAGGACGCGCAGAATCGTGCGAGGCCGGCCTCGTCGTGTCGTTCTTGCGTCTTCAGGCGCGCACATCTGACTCTGCCCCGGTTGAGCCTTCGTCTGCGTGTCGTTTATGTATCTCTCGGCGCGCAGCGCCCTGAGTCGGCGAGGATGGAAACCGGCAGCTCTTGAAAGCACGTTTGACACGACCGCGCCCTTCCCCGTAGACTCCCGCCACATTCCCAATATGGGCTGTGATCGGGACGAGTACTTCCCGGCGCCGGCGTAGAGAACCAGCGGTTGGTGCAAGCTGGTGCGGTGACGAGAACGAATGGCCCCGTGAGCCTCCGGACCAAACCGCGGACTTCCAGGGTTCGCCAGTAGGCTCCGGCGCAGAGCGCCAGCGATAAAGGGCAGCACCGATTCAGGAGTCGAGGCTTGGCCTCCATCATCGCGCAGCGATGATTAAAGCCAACGCGCAGCGTTGGCTCCCCGTCGGCCAAAGTGCGGCATTGCCGAATGTGGGTGGCACCGCGGAAGGATTAGACCTTTCGTCCCTGGACGAAAGGTCTTGTGATTCTCAGCGGGATCCCAGCCCCGAACAAACCTTTCGTCTCGGACGAGAGGTTTTTTGTTTCCCGCAAACCGAGCGGGGTCGATCGCCGGAACCCGTGAGGGGGACCGACGCCTGACTCCGGGCCAGAACCACAGAAAGGCAAAGGCAGAAGAGATGGCACTCAAGGATCCGCTCAGTCTTCGCGAAGTGAAGCAGTTGTCGGGCTCGGCCGACACGATCTTGCTCACCGCGACTCGCAATGCCGACCTGGAGACCCCAATCGGGGCCTTCATGCGCTTCGACGACGGCGGCCCGGCCTTCCTGCTTGAGTCCGTCGAAGGCGGCGAGCGGCTCGGCCGCTACTCCTTCCTGGGCGTCGGCCCGCGGCGCCTCCTGACCGTTCGCGATGGCAAGGCCACGATCCAGACCCGGCCGGTTGGCGTCAAGGAGTTCAGCCCGGACCTGCCCACCGAGACGTTCGATACCCCGGATCCGCTCGCCGCCCTGCGCCAGTTCATCCCCAAGCGCCGCATCCTGCCGGGCACGGACATCCCGCGCTTCCCCGGTGGGGCTGTTGGCGCGCTGGCGTACGACGCCGTTTCCACCTTCGAGCGGACCGTTCCGCTGCCGGACAAGGACCCGATCGGCGTGCCGATGGCCGCGTTCCAGGAGACGGACCTCGTCCTGGTCTTCGATCATCTGACCCACACGCTCTCCGCGGTGGCTGCGCTCCATACCGACGCGCCGGACATCGAAGGCCGATACGCCATCGCCGAGCGGGCCATCTACGAGGCCCTGGAGCGAACCGGCCGCCCGACCGAACTCGAGCTGGCGGGTCTGACCCGGCGCAGCCGCTCCGGCGACGGCGACCAGGAAACCACCGCGCCCGTCGCCCTCGAACCGATCGAAGTCAGCATGAGCCGGGCCAAGTACGAGTCCGAAGTTGCCAAGGCGAAGGAGAACATCGCTGCCGGCGAGGCCATCCAGATCGTCGTGGCCCGGCGCCAGACCTTCGAGCGGCCGGTCATCGGCGGCGAGAAGCTCGACGCGGTTTCGCTGTATCGATCGCTTCGGCGCGTCAACCCGAGCCCCTACCTCTTCTTCGTCCGCATGCCGGAGTTCTCAGTTGTGGGCGCGAGCCCGGAGCTGCTGGTCCGGGTCGAGGGCGACCGCATGACCACTCATCCGATCGCCGGCACCCGGCCGCGCGGCGCCAATGCCGCCGAGGACGATGCCCTGGCCTACAGCCTTCAGCGCGATCCAAAGGAACGTGCGGAGCATGTGATGCTCGTCGACCTGGGCCGAAACGACCTGGGCCGCGTGGCCAAGGCCGGCACCGTGGCCGTGACCAAGTACATGGAAATTGAGCGGTACAGCCACGTTCTGCATCTGGTGAGCAATGTGGAAGCTCGCCTCAAGCCCGGTTGCGACGCCCTGGATGCGCTCCGCAGCATCTTCCCGGCAGGCACGCTGTCCGGCGCGCCGAAGGTCCGGGCGATGCAGCTTATCGCCGAGGCCGAAGGGGAGCGGCGCGGCCTGTACGGCGGCGCCGTCGGCTACCTCGGCTACGACGGAAACCTCGACACGGCGATCACGATCCGCTCGGCTGTAATGTGCGACGACAAGATCCACCTCACCGTCGGTGCGGGGATCGTGGCCGGTTCCGTGCCGGAGAAGGAATTCGACGAGACTGACCACAAGGCCGGCGCGGTGAAGCGGGCCATCGAGCTTGCGATCGCCGAGACGGCGGACCGCCAGGCGACTGCCGGCGGCGGTGGATCGACGGCGGCGCCCGAAGCCACCGCCACGGCGCGATAGGAGGCGTCCCCAATGCTTCTGATGATCGACAACGAGCGAACCCGAGCGACGCTCGAGCGTCGCTTTGAGGTTCTCTTTGGCGGTTGCTTCACACCCGCAAGTGGCCTGGCTCGCACCGCCGGCACCGTCCCACCGGAGACTTATCGATGCTTCTGATGATCGACAATTATGACTCGTTCACCTTCAACCTCGTCCAGGCGCTTGAAGCGGCCGGCGCCGATGTCCGCGTCCTTCGCAACGACGCCATCGACCGGGCCGGCATCGAAGCCTTGATCGACGACCCGGAAGCGCACCTGCGCGGCATCATCGTTTCGCCCGGGCCCGGCGACCCGGACTCGGCCGGCGTGTCGATGGACGCAATCCGCGTCGCCGTCGAGCGCAAGGTCCCGCTCCTGGGCGTTTGC
>DASVKT010000236.1:0-8630 GCA_036385235.1 Candidatus Limnocylindrales bacterium
GCAGGCGCTCGACGAAACGGCCGAAGGCACGCGCCTCCAGGTGAACATCGCCTTCAACTACTCCGGGCGCACGGAGTTGGTCGACGCGGCGCGGCGGCTGGTGGCTCAGGGCATCGCCCCGGATCAGATCGACGAAGACGCCTTTGCGGGCGCCCTGTATACGGCTGGACTGCCGGATCCGGACATCCTTGTCAGGACGGGCGGCGACCAGCGCATCTCCAACTTCCTGATCTGGCAGACGGCCTATTCCGAGTTCTACTTCACTCCAACCCTCTGGCCGGATTTCGGCCGCGAACCCTTCGACGCGGCCCTCATCGAATTCGCGAGCCGGCAGCGCCGGTTCGGCAAGTAGGGGACCGAGTGCGAAAGCGGGCTCTCAGTGCGGCGATCTTCGTTCCGCCGCTGCTCATCGTTGTGGCGCTCGGCGAGCCGTGGTTCGGGGCGCTGATTGCGGTGTTTGTGGCCGTGGCGGCCTGGGAGGCGGTTCGGTTGCTGCGCGGGGCTGGGTATCCGGCGGTCACCGCGATGGCGGTCCTGGGCGCGCTGGTCGTGGCCGCGGACATGGCCTCAATTGAGCACTACCGCCCCTACGCGGATCTGCTGGTTGCGGCTGTGGTGATCGCCTCCGCCGTCGCCGCGTTCCGCGCCAAGGACGTGAAGGTTGGCTTTGCGGCGTGGATCGGGACGGCCTTTGCCGCGGTCTACGTGGGCATGCTCGGTTCCCTGGTGCGGCTCGGGCAGATTGCGCCGCCGCTGCCTGGCACCGCGCCGCTCCATGAGCTCGGGGCCGAGCGGGGCTGGATTCTGATGGTGATCCTGCTGGTCTGGTCATTCGATACCGGGGCCTATTGCGTGGGCATCGCCCTGGGTAAGCGCAAGTTCCTCTCGCACATTTCGCCGTCCAAGAGCTATTGGGGCCTTTTCGGTGGATTGGCCGCCTCGACGGCCGTGGCCTGTGCCGGGCTCTACGCCCTGGGCCAGCCCGCGGCGCTGGGCCTGGTCCTGGGTCCGATCATCGGGGCGGTGGCTCAGGCCGGGGACCTGGCCGAGTCGATGCTCAAGCGCGCGGCTGGGGCCAAGGATTCGGGGACGCTAATCCCGGGCCACGGGGGCATACTGGACCGCGTGGACTCGTTCATCTTTGCCGCGCCGGTAGCGGCGATCATCGTTGCCGCGCTGGTCCGCTGAAATGGGTGTGACGGCGGGGCGGGGGAGTGGCTCGGGGAGTGGCAGCTCAACGCCCCGTGGCGGCTTCTTTGCGGGCGGCTTCGGCCGCGGAGGAGCCGGCGCCTCGGGCTCCACTGGCTCCTCGGGCGCCTTCGACCCCGGCGGCGCCTTCGACCCCGGCGGCGCCTTCGGCCCCGGCGCCTCGGGCGCCACGGCCCGCCACGACGGCCCCACCCGCGTAGCTCTCCTCGGTTCCGGCGGCTCGATCGGCCGCCAGGCCGTGGACGTGCTCGCCCGCAACCCGGATCGCTTCAAGGTGGTGGCGCTCGCGACCGGATCCCAGGCCCAGATCCTGGAGGAACAGGCGAGGCTACTCCTGCCGGCCGTGGTATCTCTGGCGGATGCCCGCGCGGCAGCGCGGTTGGAGCTTCCAGAAGGCACGGAACTCGTCGGCGGCCCGGACGCGCTTGAGATCCTGGCAACCAGGGAGGACGTGGATCTCGTAGTCGTCGCCACCGGCGGACTTGTCGCGCTGCGATCAGTGCTGGCGGCGCTGGAAGCCGGCAAGGTCGTGGCCACGGCCAACAAGGAAACGCTGGTCGCGGGCGGGCACCTGGTGATGCCACTCGTCGGTCGGCTTGCGGCAGGCGCGGCCACCGCCACGGGCAACCCGAACCACCCGTTGGCTAGTCCGCTAGGCTGGCTTCGCCCAATCGACTCGGAACATTCCGCAATCTGGCAGTGCCTCGTGGGTGAGCAGCACGCCGCGATAGAGCGACTGCTGCTCACCGCGTCCGGCGGCCCCTTCCTAGACACGAGCGTTGCGGATCTCGCGACGGTCACTCCGGAACGGGCGCTCAAGCACCCCACTTGGACGATGGGCGCCAAGATCACCATCGACTCGGCCACGCTGGCCAACAAGGGCCTGGAGATCATCGAGGCAAGGTGGCTGTACGATGTTCCCCTGACGGCGATTTCGGTCGTCGTTCATCCGCAAAGCGTCGTCCACTCGGCTGTGCAGTTCGTGGATGGCTCTCTCAAGGCACAGCTGGGGACTCCGGACATGCGGCTCCCAATCCAGTACGCGCTCAGCTACCCGGAGCGGTGGCCCTCTCCGGCCAACGCCGTGGATTTGATCTCGGCGGGCAAGTTGGAGTTCCGAGCTCCGGACCAGGACCGTTTCCCGTGCTTGCGGATAGCTCGTGAGGCCGGACTCGCCGGCCCCAGGGCCAGCACGGCTCTGATTTCCGCCGATGAGGTTGCGGTCGCCCGCTTCCTGGCCGGTACTCTCGATTTCAATGGAATTCCGCGCTTGCTCGGCGCCGCCGTGGAGCGCTTCGGTCCCGGTGATCCGGTCGAGCCAAGCCTCGACCAGCTCGTCGCGATCGACGTAGAAGTGCGTAGTTTCGCGGAGGCCTACCGATGATTGATGGCGTGTTGTTCTGGGCGAAGGCCATCCCTCTTCTTCTGGTGATTCTGGTCCCGCTCGTGCTCGTGCACGAGTTCGGGCACTTCATCATTGCCCGGCTTGTCCGGATCCGCGTCCTGGAGTTTGGTCTGGGCTTTCCGCCGCGGGCCAAGGTGCTGGGCCACGACCACGAGACGGAGTACACCCTCAACTGGCTCCCGATCGGCGGCTTCGTCCGCCTCGAGGGCGAGGAAGCAGACTCGGACGATCCGCGGTCATTCGTGGCCGCCTCGCTGAAGAAGCAGCTCACCGTGCTCGTCGCCGGCGTCACGATGAACGTCCTGACCGCGATCGTCCTCATGTTCATCGTTGCCTGGGCCTTCAACCCGGTCGTCGCGCCGACCATCGGCTCGGTCGCGGACGGGTCGCCGGCCGCATCGGTTGGGCTTCACGCCGGCGACAGGCTGGTTTCCCTCGACGGCAAGACGTATGACAGTCCATCCGCCCTCGCCTTCACCAACGGCTCGGCTGCATCGGACCAGTGGCGAACGGATCTCCTGGCCGATCAGGGCAAGACGGTAACTCTGGTCGTAGCGGACTCGAGCGGTGCGGAGCGCACTGTCGTTGTCACCCTGCGCATCCCGAAGAACGGCAACGGCGCCCTCGGCGTCGGCGTCGGCAGCAGCCTGGTGACCACGGCTGGCAACCCCGTCCAGGCCGCGGGTCTGGCAGTTGACGGAACCCGCCGCGCGATGAGCCTGATCGTCGTGGCGCTCGGGGACCTGGTCGGCCAGGTCGCGACTCATCCAACTGAGGCTCCGGCCGGCGTTTCGGGTCCGGTAGGCATCGCATCAACCGTTGGGACCGCGTCGTCGCAACCGAACGCCCTGATGCTGATGCTGCTGATCGCGGCCGTGATCTCGGCCAACCTGGCGCTGGTAAACGTCCTGCCGTTCCCGCCTCTGGACGGCGGCAAGATGGTGATCATGATCATCAAGCGTGTCGTCGGCGCGAAGGGCGTGGGCAAGGTGGAGCAGTACGCCTACCTCGCCGGCTTTGCCTTCCTCATGGTCTTCATAGCCTGGATATCGTTCTTCGACATCATCAGGGCCGGACAGTAGAACTCGTGTCCCAGCCCGAATTCGCGTCCCGCCGCCGCTCCACCGCCGTTGACATCGATGGCGTCGTAGTCGGCGCCGGCCGGCCCGTCGTCGTCCAGTCCATGACCAACACGGACACGGCCGATGCCGACGGAACGGCGATCCAGGTCGCCAGGCTGGCCCACGCCGGCTCGGAGCTGGTTCGAATCACGGTCAACACCGAGGCGGCCGCCGCTGCCGTGCCGGAGATCGTCCGCAAGGTCCACGATCTGGGCCAGACGGTCCCGATCGTCGGCGACTTCCACTACAACGGCCACCAGCTGCTCTGCAAGTTCCCCGAGACGGCGCGGGCGCTATCCAAGTACCGCATAAATCCAGGGAATGTGGGCTCCGGCCGCCACCACGACGACCACTTCACGGACATCGTCCGCGTGGCCGTAGGCAACGGCAAGCCCGTCCGCATCGGCGTCAACTGGGGCTCGCTGGACCAGGCCGTTCTGGCCGAAATGATGGATGTTAATTCGCTCCTGGCCGAGCCGCGCGAGCCCAACGACGTCATGATCGACGCCATGGTCGAGAGCGCCATCCGATCCGCTGAACTGGCGGAGTCGACCGGCCTGGCCCACGACCGAATCATCCTCTCGGCCAAGGTTTCCGGCGTCCGCGATCTCGTGCATGTCTATCGCAAGCTCGCGGCGCGCGGCGACTACGCGCTGCATCTGGGCCTGACCGAAGCCGGCATGGGCATGAAGGGCATCGTCGCGTCGACCGCCGGCCTCTCGCTGCTCCTGGCCGAAGGCATCGGCGACACCATCCGCGTCTCGATCACCCCTGAGCCCGGCGGCGACCGAACCGAGGAAGTGATGGTCGCCCAGCAGGTCCTGCAGTCGCTGGGAATTCGATCGTTCCTGCCGCAGGTCACCTCTTGCCCCGGTTGCGGCCGAACCACCAGCACCTACTTCCAGGAGTTGGCCCGCGACGTCCAGATCTACCTGCGCGACCAGATGCCCATCTGGCGTGAGCGGCACCCCGGCGTGGAGGAGATGCGCGTGGCCGTGATGGGCTGCGTCGTCAACGGCCCCGGCGAGTCAAAGCACGCCAACATCGGCATCAGCCTTCCGGGCACCTTCGAGGAGCCCGTGGCCCCCGTTTTTATCGACGGCGCCCTGGACCGCACTCTCCGCGGGGATCGGATCGTGGAGGAGTTCAAGGCGATTCTGGAAGCGTATGTGGAGCGGGCGTATCCGGAGGTCTAGTTCTGGTCTCAGGCCGTGGCGCCGTGGCGCCGGGCGATGTTTGCGGCCTAGTTCCCGTTCCCCGAACCGCCGTTGTTTGCACGCGGCGATGAGAAGAGGGAGCGCCGCCAGGGCTAGTCAGATGGCGTGAGGGCGTGACCAGGAAGCGATGGTCCTGAGAGTGGTCATCGGGTTCTCCAGATGAGGGGTTCACTCTCTATGCGCGGTGGCTGGGGCAGCCGCTGGGGGTTGCGCGGGGCGCGACTCGTAGGCCGCGTTCAGGTGACGATACCCGTGTGCAGGCGAGCCCTGGGCCAGGGCGGCCGATACTTGGTGTCCGGCGCAATCCCAGGCCTTGCCGCCTACGCAAATTGCGTAGATAATCACGGACATGAAGGACATGCTGACCGACCGAACCGCGTCCGTGCTGACGGCCCTCATTGCTCAGAAGTCCGGCTTGCATCTGTCCGAGATCGCCAGGCTCACCCATTCGCCATTGTCGAGCACCCAGCGGACCGTCACTTCGCTGCTCGCCGAAGGCGCGGTCGTGAAGGCGGGGGCCGGCGTCTATCGAGTTGCTCCAGAGGTACCGGCCGAAGCGCTGCGGGAATTGGCGGCGTGGAGGCTCACGCCGAAGGTCGCCTCGATGATTGAGCAGCAGGTTGCCGCAATGACTTCCGGCGGGCCGCCACCTGCGCCGTCGGCCGCCGCCCTGAAGCGTGCGATCGAGGAACCCGGCACGCGAAAGACGTTCTCCGAGATGGCAGAGCGGCTGATCTGGTGGCAGAGCGCGAAAGCGAGCCTCAAGGCACCCGAGCGTCTCGCGGCTCAGGTGATGGCGATTGGTACAAGCCGGGACATCGAGTTCGTCGAGGGTCTCTTCGGGGACGAGGCTCTTCGGGCAATCCTGGCAAGCGCTCCGGCCGGAGTCTTCGGGGCACGTCGTTGGGACTACTGGCATCTCCATTTCGGCTACAAGCGCGTCCCTCCGCTGCCGGCCCGCTGATGCAGGAGTTCCACCCCGACTTCTCGGCTCTGCCCGAAGTCCAGCGTCTGCTGTGGCCCTATCTGTTGGACGTGCCGCGTGGCTTCATGCTGTACGGCGGTACCGCGCTTGCCCTCCGATTCGGACATCGCGAATCGGTTGATTTCGACTTCTTCGGCAGCGATCACTTCGATCCGGCAGGCCTGCAGGCAGCGGTCCCTTTCCTGCGAGAAGCGGTGGTGGCCACAGCCGAGAGGAACATGCTCACGGCTTGGGTCACGCCGCTCGGGACGGAGAGGCAGGCGAAGGTGTCATTCTTCGGCGGCATTGCCTTTCCCGTACTCGACGAACCGGGCCTGGTTCGCGAGAATCGGCTGGTTGTCGCCTCCATCCGTGATTTGGCCGGCACGAAGGCGAAGGCGATCAACGATCGGATCGAACTCAAGGACTACTTGGATATCGCAGAGTTGCTTGATCACGGTCTGTCGATGTCCACGATTGTCTCGGCGGCCGTTGCCATCTTTGGCGATGCGATCGATTTCGTGGACACAGCGAGCGCCATCACCTACTTCGATAGTTCGGACTTCTCGGGCTTTCCCGAGAACCTCAAGTCCAAACTGCGCAAAGCGGCCATCGGGGTCAAGCGTATCGATCTTGGGCCTCCCGCCTACAGGGGCATCGCCGACGCCTGTGGGTTGTGAGGCTGCTGCATTCGAGCCGCCATCGAGTGGCCGGCCCAGTCGGCGCAATTTCGGGCTTCTAGAACGGCCGGGTCGCAACCAAAGCCACAGCGAAAATGGCGATGATCCCCAGAATCACGAGACGGGGAAGTCTGTCCCTGGCAGCCATCTCCGGTAGCACCACGGCGAGGTCGCGCCGCTCCGCCGCGATCAGGTCGTCGATGGACTGGATCTTGAATGGCCGCCCGTGTTTGTCAGCGAGAGAGCCCAGCGTCTGCCGATGAAGATCGTGGGCGCCCCCAACTCCGGAGACTCCCTGCTGGAGGTAGTGAGGCAGGCTGATGCCGGGCAGCTTCCGGGAGGCGGTGTCCAACGAGAAGCCGTCGGGCCAGCATGTGATGAAGGACACGCGGTTCCAGTTCCGGCTGATCGTGGCCCGAACGGTTCGGTTCGAATTCACGTAGGCCCACAAGTGATGGGGCTTGGCCCGACGCTGGAGAAAATCAACCTCGCCCAGTCCCTTGAAGCCGACGCGGCGCAGTTGTCGGTCCAATTCGGCGTCTTGCGGGCGAAAGGTCACAGGCGTGGCGGTGGAGTCGACAAACAGGGTGCGCGCGACCAGGCGGCGCCGCACGGAAACGGAAGCGAGCACCAGGCCCAGGGTCAGGCACACCGCGACCCCGGCGAGCCAGATGATGAGTGCGCCGACTTGGGCGTTTCCACCGGCCGACGACGACGGAGGAAACAGGGCAGTCGACAGCCCGGCCACCAGAACCGCCGCGGCCAGGACCGCCAGAAGAAGTCTTCGGTTCAAGTGTTGCTCCTCGCGGCGTCCGAGCGCGCCATCGGGCAATGATGGCGATTGAAGGCGACGTCGTGTTGACCAACGCCACTCCCGCGCGTCGCGTTCCTCCAATCTAGTGATGGGGGCACTGTTATGGAAGGAGTGGGGAGCAGTGGACCGGCTTCAACCGACTTGGGGTCCGCGGTGTCGACTGGACCGCGGCCTCGTGAGGCGGAATCGGGTCGAATCTAGCTCCGAATGGGCCGTCCGACGCCGCGATTGGCCCCGGCGGGAGGTTTCAGGGCACTGCCATCGAGCCCAGGCCTATCACTGGGCTTCGGGATCTTCCATAAGAGTGGGTGGCTGAGGATTCTGGAAGAACCGGGGCGGCGCCCGCCGGGGCGGAAACAGTCGGGCAGCAGCCCTCCGCAGCCGGGCACTCCCGCCGACGATCCACGTGGCCTCTACCGGGGGCCTTCCTCCGTCGGCAGACCTGAGGCAATCGCAGGCCCCGCTTCCGCTGTTGGCCGTCCTCCGTCCGTTCATTCACCGTCGTCGTCGTCTTCTCTTCGGCGCCGACCGGCGCGCCCGCCACATCACCGCTTCTTCATTCCCCCTTACCGGTTAGGATTCACCCACAACACCGCCCGCGATCGACTCTAGGAGGACAGCGTGCCCAAAGAGGGTTTCGTCAACAGCATCACCCGGCAGTCCGAGGACTTCCCGGGCTGGTACAACGACGTCGTCCTGAAGGCGCAGCTGGCGGATTACTCCCCGGTTCGCGGCTGCATGATCATCCGGCCGTACGGCTACGCGATCTGGGAGTCGATGCAGGCCGAGCTTGACAAGTACATCAAGGCGACCGGGCACGACAACGTCTACTTCCCGCTCTTCGTGCCGAAGTCGCTGCTGGACAAAGAGGCCGCGCACGTCGAGGGCTTCAATCCGCAGGTGGCCTGGGTCACGCACGCCGGCGGCAAGCCGCTCGACGAGTGGCTCGCAATCCGCCCCACCAGCGAGGCGATCATCGCCGACAGCGTGAAGGACTGGATCCAGTCCTATCGCGACCTGCCGCTCAAGATGAACATCTGGAACAACGTCGTCCGCTGGGAGCTACGGACGCGGCTCTTCCTGCGCACGACGGAATTCCTGTGGCAGGAGGCGCACACCTTCCACGCCACTCAGGCTGAGGCCGAGGAAGAGGTCGCGACCGGCCTCGAGGGCTATCGCCAGGTTTCCGAGGATTGGCTGGCGATCCCGGTCATTCGGGG
>DASVKT010000237.1:0-4599 GCA_036385235.1 Candidatus Limnocylindrales bacterium
CCGGGGCCAGGGACTCGGCTGGGCCCGGGGACTCGGCTGGGCCCGGGGACTCGGCCGGGGGCTCGGCCGGGGGCTCGGCCGGCGACTCGGCCGGGGGCTCGGCCGGCGAGCCGCCGCGGGTGATGCCTTCGCGGGCACGCAAGGCCGGGGCCGGCGACTCGGCCGGGGGCTCGGCCGGCGAGCCGCCGCGGGTGATACCTTCGCGGGCACGCAAGGCCGGGGCCGGCGACTCGGCCGGCGACGGTGCCGGCTCCGCTGCGGCCGGCGACGGGCCCGCAGGGGAGACCGCTGCGGCCGGCGACGGTGCCGGCTCCGCTCCGGGCGGCGACGGGGACGGGCCCGCAGGGGAGACCGGTGCTGCTGGCGGACCGAAGGCCTCGCCCACCGGCCGCCGCGTCTCGACCAAGCCGCTTATCGAGATCGCCCGCGCCGCCACCAAGGACGAGGCTCTGGCCGGCTTCGAGCGCTGGCGCGATCGCCATCTTGCGGTCGCGGCGCTCCTCAAACCGGCGGACATCCTCGTCGACGGCATGCGCGGCCGCTTCACACTCTGGTACCGAATTCGCGTCAACCTTGAGCACGTGCCCATCGCGGATCACCCGGCACAGGAGCCGCTCGAAGTGGATTACGACCCATCGGCGGCGATTCGGTGACGACGGACTGAGTCGGCCCAGGTGTTTCCCGCAGAACTTGCCGAATTCACGCCAGATATGCAGGCGGCTCTCACGGGCGATCGGAGCTGGCTCCTCGGCGGTGCCATCGGCGCCGAGGGCCGCCCTTTGCGCTCAAATGGGAGCCTTCGCAGCCCTGGACCCGCCTTCAAGGCGGCGCCTGAGGCCCGCAGCAGGTCAACTCGTTTCCGCGTGCGGTCCTGACGTGAATCCGGCAAGAAACGGGCAGGTTGAGCCGCCGCTGCCCGGCCCGCCTACCGCCCGAAGATCGCCCCCAGCTCAAACGGTGCGGTGACTTCCAGCTGGTCGTAGCGGCAGTCGGCCGGGGATTTGTCCGGGCGCCAGCGTTTGAAGGTTGTGGCGTGTCGGAAGCGATCGCCCTGAAGGTGATCGTAGGCGACCTCACAGACCAACTCGGGGCGCAGCGGCTCCCAGGTGAGATCGCGGCCGCTGTTCCAACGGCTCTGCGCGCCGGGCATACGCTGGCCGTTGGCGCGGGCCTGGGCCTCGAACTCGGCCCATTCCGCCCAGGGGTGGCCGTCGTGAGCATTCACTCGCAGCGGCGCCAGCTCCTCGACCAGTTGCGCCCGCCGCTCGTTGGTGAAGCTGGCCGTAATGCCGACGCTGTTCAGCCGGCCGGTATCGTCGAACAGCCCGAGCATGAGGGAACCCACCATGGTCCCCGGCCCATTCTTGTGCCAGCGGAAACCGGCGACAACGCAGTCGGCCGTGCGGGCGTGCTTGATCTTGGCCCAGCCGCGCTTGCCGGGCATATAGGGATCGCGAAGTCTCTTGGCGACAACGCCGTCTAGGCCCGCGCCCTCGAAGCGATTGAACCAATCCGCAGCAACCGAAGGATCCGCCGTCGCGGGGCTGAGGTGGACCGGGGGCCTGGCGTCGGTCAAAACGCTCTGGAGCAACGCGCGCCGCTCGCCGAGCGGAGTCGCCCGCAGATCGCGGTCGCCCAGAGCCAGGATGTCCCAGGCCACAAAGCTGGCGGGCGTCCGGGCCGCGAGCAGCTTGACCCGCGAGGCGGCCGGGTGAATGCGCAGCAGCAATGAATCGAAGTCCAGACCGCCGGGCCCGACAATCACGATTTCGCCGTCCAGGACGCAACGTTCCGGCAGAGATGCCGCCAGGGCGGGCGTCAGTTCCGGGAAGTAGCGGTCCAGCGGCTTGAGATCGCGGCTCTGGATGTAGAACGACGCCCCGTCTCGGAATACGAGCGCCCTGAATCCATCCCACTTGGGTTCGTATTGCCAGCCCTCGCCGACGGGTATAGCCTCGGCCAGCTTGGCCAGCATGGGTTCGAGCGGCGGCCTAAATGGAAGGTCCACGCGGCGACTATAGCGGGCCGAGGTCCGGCGCAGACGAAGCCCTACCCGATGGCCGGGGTTGTTGCAGAAGGAGCGTCATCGGGGGCCTCCGAGCGATAGGATGGTCGGGCTTGAGACCGGCCGAGTTGGCGGCCGAACCTCGAGCGCCGGCGCTCCGGGTCCTCTCTCGGCCCGCCCTCGGCAAATGCGGAGCAACCAAGAGGCAGAGGGGAACGCAGATGACGACCGGGTTCGGAGCTTGCGCCAATTGCGGAACGCCGCGGATGGCTGCCGAGCAAGCGGCTTGCGCCACGTGCGGCGCCCCATTCACTGCCCCTCCGGCTTGGGCCACTCCACAGACGCCACAGGCGCAGCCACAAACCTGGCAGCAGCCGGCCCAGGCGCAGCCACAAACCTGGCAGCAGACGCCACAGGCGCAGCAGACGCCACAGGTGCAGCCACAGACCTGGCAGCAGCCGGCCCAGCAGTTCGGAGCTCAGCCTGCCGGATATCAGGCGCCCGCCGGCCAGCAGCCCGGCTACGGCCAGCAGCCCGGCTTCGGCCAGCAGCCCGGCTACGGCCAGCCATACGCACCCGCATATGGGCCGGGAGTCGCACCCGCCAAGAAGCCACCGATCGCGCTGATCGTGGGGATTGCCGCCGGGGTCGGCGCCCTCCTGCTGGTCATCATCGTGGCCGTGGTCCTGCTCGCCGGCCACTCCAGCAGCGGTGGCATCACCATCTCGCCATCGACAATCTCATGCGGCACAACCACCGGCATCTCAGAAACGATCAGGCTGCCGTCGTCCGTTCACGCCGGAGACGTCGTCACGGTCTACGGTGACGGCGTGGAAGAGAACACGATGTCCATCGACGCAACCACCTGGGCAAAGCAAAGTGATGGGTCCTGGTTGTTCACCTATAGCACGATCAGTTCGTTCACTTGCACTTCGACCGGCACTTCGGCGGTCGGGCATCACACCATGACCATCAAGGACTCCAACGGCAACCTCCTTGCGGAAGGCTCCTACACGATCAACCCCTGAACGCCATTCTCGACACGCCAGAAAGCTCGCCTCGGACCACCCGGGGCGACCTTTCTGTTTGCCCGCCCGGGCCCCGTACCGAGCCGGCTTTCAGCATTTGCCGTCGACGAAAGATGGATGCTCTACCGATAGTGCCGGGAGATAGGATGAATGCTTCTGAAGTAGCCATCTAGGGAGGTTATCGGGATGACGACTGGGTTCGGGTCCTGCGCCAACTGCGGGACGCCTCGCGTTTCCCCACAGCAGACGGCGTGCAATGTCTGCGGAGCCGCCTTCCCCGCCGCCCCGATGTGGTCCAAACCGGAACAGACTGCCTGGCAGGCACCCGACCAGCAGCAGCCGCCGCCGGTTTGGCAGCCTCCTGTTCAGCCGCAGCCTCAACTGCAGGCGTGGCAGCAAGCGCCGGCGCCACAGCCTGCCCAGCCGCAGGCCTGGCAACCCCAGCCCGCTCAGCAGGATTGGTCGGCGGGATACCCGCAGGGCTATCCGGGCTATGCCCCGGCTAGGTCGTCGAACAAGGGAATGATCGCGGCCGTCGTCGGCGGCGCGGGCGTAGTACTCGTTCTCGCGATCATCTTCGCCGTCGTCCTCATTTCAGGAGGAGGCAGCAAGGGCGGCATCACTTTCTCGCCCGCGACCATCGCCTGCAACTCGACCCAGACGGTGACGTCCACGGTCCGCCTCCCTTCCTCGGTCTCGGGCTCCACGGTCATCTCGTTCTACAACGACGGGACCATCGAGAGCACTTTCCAGGTGAATTCGAAGTTCAGCCAGCAGAGTGACGGCACCTGGATGTTCACAGAGGTTGAGAGCACCGGGACGTTCACCTGCGACTCCACCGGCGGCACATCCGTGGGAACGCACAACGTTACGGTGAAAGACGCGAGCGGCAACATTCTGGGGACAGGTACGTACACGGTCACTCCGTAGCCGCAGAGGCCGCGGCCGCAATCAGGCAAATCAGCAAAACCGGCGGCGGAGCTTGCCCCGCCGGTTCGCTGTTTCCGGCGTGTCCGCGGACGGCCGAGCGAAATCCGTTGCGTCGGGTTAGCCTGGGCCCGTGTTGATCGACCTGTTCTTCAAAATCGGATTGCCCGTGATGATGATCGGCATCGTCACGCTGGCCAGCCACCGCTACGGCCCTGCCGTCGGCGGGATCCTGGGTGCGGTCCCGGCCAAGGGCGGCCCGATCCTGCTGTTCCTGGCGCTGGAGCAGAACACGGCATTCGCGGCGACATCGGCCGCGGCATCGCTGGGCGGCGCGGGCGGCTGCGGTGTCTTCTGCCTGGTCTACGCCCGAGTCTGCCGGCGGGTGAGCTGGCCCATCGCCGGTGCCGCAGCATACGGCGCCTTCGCCGTGACCTGGGCGGTGATGCTGCTCGTTTCGTCGTGGGGTCTGGCCCCGGCATTTGTCGTCACGATCGTGATCCTGCTCGTGTCGCGCCGCCTCTTGCCGGAGGCAATTCCCATGCCCCGCCGCGCCACCGCCAAATCGGATCTGCCGACGCGCATGATCGCCGGCGCCGCCATGGTCGTTTTCGTCACCACCGCCGGGCCGATGTTCGG
>DASVKT010000238.1:0-4110 GCA_036385235.1 Candidatus Limnocylindrales bacterium
TCGACGACCAGCACGAGCAGGCTTGCCTCCCCGGAACCGTTGCCGTTCACCGTTGTGCCCTCCGTTTCGATACCGTTCCGCTACCCTTCGGGGCACATTTCCGACATCGAGCCCGCTTCCGGGGCCGCCGAACCGGCCTCAGTGTGGCGCATCTGGGGCACCGCAACCACAAAACGGCTGCCACCGTACCCATTTGATTCCAACCAGACACGTCCACCCATTGCATCCATGAGCCGACGGGCCGCATAAAGCCCGATTCCGGAGCCTCGGGGCCGCTTCGCGGTGCGGACATACGCCTCGAATACGGACTCCCACTCCGGTTCCGGAATGCCCGGCCCGTCGTCCGTGACATAGATCTGGACTTCGCCGTCCACCTCGAAGGTGCCGACGCTGACCGACCCGCCCTCCGGCGAGTACTTGACCTCATTCTCCAGCAGGTGCTCCAGGACCTGGCGGAAGCGGCCCTCGTCGCCGATGCCGCATAGCTCCTCCCAGGTTCCGGTTCGGAGGAGCGGGTGGCCGCGCAGGAGCGGCGTCATCTCGCCGATCGTGTCGTTGACGGCCCGGGCGATGTCGAACGGGACGCGAGCGAGTCCGGCGGCAAGACCTTCGCCGCGGACAGAGGCCAGGATCGAATCCACGAGCCGGTCCAGGCGGGTGACCTGCGCGATGGCCTGGCCGCGCCACTCCTCCACGACCTGCGGGTTGGGCATTGGGCCTTCGGTCGGGTCGCCCTGGGCATCGACCGCGGCGTCGGCCAGCAAGTCCAGGTAGGCCCGCACAACGGCCAGCGGTGTTCGGAGTTCGTGCGTGACCACGGCCAGCAACTCAGCGCGGGCTCCGTCCAGTGCTGTGAGCGTTTCGACTTGCTCCTCCGCCTCGGCCTGGAGCCGGCCCTTCTCGACGATGCCGCCGAGGAGCGCGCCGATCGTGACCAGGAACTCCACTTCCTCCGGCGAGAACATCCGGGTCTCGGTGGCCTGGACGTTGATGACGCCGATGATCGAGTCGCTCCATGGCATCGGGACGGACAGCATGGAGACGAACTGCGATTCGTCGAAGCCCGGAACCCATTTGAAGCGTGGATCAGCCCTGACGTCCGGCGAGGCGATGGGCTGGCCCACTTGCGCCGCGCTGCCGGTGAGCCCTTCGCCCACGGCCAGCGTGACGATGCCGATCTGGTCGCGATCCAGGCCGTTGGTTGCGGCCAGGCGCAGTCGGGCGGTGTCACGTTCCATCAGATAGACGGAGCAGACCTCCACGCCGAGCGCGTCCGTCGTGCGGTCCACGATGGTCCGCATCAGCTCGTCCCAGTTGCGGGCGGTTGTCAGCAGCTTCGAGAACTCGTGCAGGAACGAAAGCTCGCGGAGCTTCCGGTCCGTATCGAACGGCGCCTCGGCTGGATCGACCGGGCCGGTCATCACATTGGCTCCTGTCGTGTTGGCGGTACTAGCGACTTTAGGCCGCCGAGCGACCTAGGGTCGCGTCAAGCGACCGGAGGTCGCTCGGCGTCGTAGACCTTGGTCGGCAGGTCCGCGAGGAGCGGCTCCGTCCAGGTCCAGGCGGCGCCGTGGCTCTTGCCGACCGCACCGTGGCGCGCGGCCTCGGTTCGGAGCGGCAGACCGAAGATCTCGATGAAACCCACCGCGGCGGCGTGGTCGAAGGCGTCGTCCGCCTCGTACGTCGCCAGCGACTTCTCGTACAGCGAGAGCGGGCTGCGGCGGCCGGTGACGGTGGCGTTGCCGTGGTCCAGGCGAACGCGGACGTCGCCGCTCACGACTCGCTGGCTGCTGGCCGCATAGCCGCGAAGGTCGCGGTGCAGGGAGCTGAACCAGAGGCCGTCGTAGGTGAGTTGGGCGATCTCGTCGGCCACGACGCGGTTGAAGCGCAGCGTGTCCTTGCTGAGCGTCAGGCCTTCCAGGGCGCGGTGGGCGCGGTGAATGACCGTGGCAGCGGGCGCTTCGTAGACTTCGCGGCTCTTGATGCCGACCAGTCGGTCTTCGACGTGGTCGACTCGGCCGACGCCATGCGCGCCTGCCAGCTCATGAAGTCGATCGACGAGCTCCACCGGAGCCAGACGCTCACCGTCGAGCGAGACCGGCACGCCGCCCTCGAAGCCGATGATGATGTCCACCGCAGCCGGTGCCTTGTCCGGATCGACGGTCCAGCGGTAGCAGTCCTCGCGCGGTGCGGTCCAGGGATCCTCGAGAATGCCGGCCTCGACCGAACGGCCCCAGAGGTTCACGTCGATCGAATAGATCGAATCCTTGGAAACGTTGACCTCGATATTGCGGGCTTCCGCGTACTGGATCTCTTCCTCGCGGGAGAGCCCCATGCCGACGCGCATCGGGGCGATGACGGCCAGGGATGGATCAAGAGCGTGCGTGGCCACGTCGAAGCGGACCTGGTCGTTGCCCTTGCCGGTGCAGCCGTGAGCGACGGCGTCCGCGCCCTCCTTGTGGGCGACCTCGACGAGCAGCTGGGCGATCATCGGGCGGGCCATGGCCGTCGCGAGCGAATAGACGCCCTGGTAGAGCGCCCCGGCCTGAACGTGCGGCCAGCAGAAGTCGCGCACGAACCGGTCGCGGCCGTCGACGACATAGGCCCGAGAGGCGCCGGCGCTGATGGCCCGGCGATCGACGTCTTCCTTCAGCACTCCGCCACCGAGGTCGACGGTGAGCGTGACTACCTCGACGTCGTACTGCTCGCGCAGCCAGGCGACGGCAACCGACGTGTCGAGTCCGCCGGAATATGCGAGCACTACTTTCTTCATCGAGGAGCCTCCGTGAGCGTATAGGGGACTACCGCCGGAAGCGCCGCGGCGCCGGCCGGCTGAAATTCGTGGAACCGGGAAAGCCACCGCTCGAGGGCGGCTTCCGTATCGAACAGAACGAGCAAAGTGTTATCGCCGGCCAGTGTGCCGACTTGATCCGACAGACTCGACTGATCGATCGCCTGGGCGATCGCGCCGGCCGAGCCGGGGGTCGCCAGAAGCACGAGGCTGAGGCCGCTCCGCCCGACGCGGACGGGGATGTCCTCCAGCAGGCGCCGGAGCCGGGTGTCGTATTGATTGCCGGTGGCCGCGGTCTCCGGAGTGGCGTAGACGTGGCGATCGCCGCGCGGGACTTTGACCAGGCCGAGTTCTGCCAGGTCGCGGCTGACCGTGGCCTGGGTCACTTCGTAACCGCCCTCCCGGAGCAGCTCCACGAGTTCTTCCTGGCTGCCGATTAGGGCGCGGGCAACCAACTCCAGCAGGGCCCGCTGCCGGGCCTGCTTGATATTTATGCCGCCACCGTTGAGTGCCATCGCCGTCATCCGATCACGCCGTTACGGCGGCGGTGATGCGGGTCCCAAACGTGGGATCGTCCAGGGCTCGACTGAGTGCGTGCGGATCCTTGGAGTCGCAGATGACCGCCTCGGCGCCGGACCAGGCCACTGCCTGGAGAGCGGCGTGGATCTTGGGGACCATGCCGCCCTTGATGACGCCGTCGGCGATCAGCTTTTCGGCGACATCCGCGGTCATCGTGGCGAGCTTCTCGCCGGCCGCGTCGCGGATGCCGTCGACGTCTGTCATGAGAACCAGCTGGCGGGCACCGAGCCCGGCGGCAATTCCGGCTGCGGCGTCGTCCGCGTTGACGTTGCAGACGATGCCCTGTTCGTCGCGGCTAAGTGGGGCCACCACGGCCACCTGCCCGGCCACCAGCAAACCATCGATGAAGTCGCGGCGGATGCCGACGATGTGGGCCACGAGGCCGAGGTGGGGGATGCGCTCGGCAATCATGAAGCCGCCGTCCACGCCACTGAGGCCCACGGCGTCCACGCCGCGATCGCGCAGATCCGAGACCAGCTCCGAGTTCACCACTCCGCGCAGGACGGCCGCGGCCACGTCCAGGGCCGCCTGGTCCGTCACGCGAAGGCCGCCTTCGAAGCGGCTCGGCACGCCGAGGCGCTCCAGCCACTCGGTGATGCGCTTGCCGCCGCCGTGGACGAGCACGACCGGGCGTTTGCGTGCTACTGCCGCCACTTCGTCCAGAACGTGCGACTGATCGGCGAGCGTTGTCCCGCCGAGCTTGAGGACGAGCACCTCGCTCACGTCGTGTACTCCGCGTT
>DASVKT010000239.1:0-5629 GCA_036385235.1 Candidatus Limnocylindrales bacterium
GTCTACTCTTCCATCGGCGCTCCTCTTGGGAGCAAGGGTGGGGGCAATGCCGGAGCAGACAAGGCTGATACGTCGGAAGGCCCAAGCGCCGAGAAGGGTCCCGAAGCTGCTACCGAATAGCTGGACACAGGCGCGAAGGACAGGACTAGGCGCGTGACGACGACCAAGAGCGGCCCCAAGGTTCCATATCGCTGCAGTTTCTGCGGCAAGAGCCAGGAACAGGTTCGCAAGCTGATTGCGGGCCAGGGCGTCTACATCTGCGACGAGTGCATCAACCTCTGCCAGGAGATCATCGAAGAGGAGATGCTCGAGGCTCCGCGGGCAAAGCCGCAGGCCGCCAAGCTTCCGAATCCTCGAGCGATCAAGGTGGCCCTGGATGCGTACGTCATCAGCCAGGACAAGGCCAAGAAGGTCCTTTCGGTAGCGGTTCACAACCACTACAAGCGAGTCAACGCCGGTCATCAGATCGACGATGTCGAGCTTCAGAAGTCCAACATCCTCCTCGTCGGCCCCACCGGGTCCGGCAAGACGCTTCTCGCACAGACCCTGGCCAAGATCCTGGACGTGCCGTTCTGCATCGCGGACGCCACGTCCCTGACTGAGGCCGGCTATGTGGGTGAGGACGTCGAGAACATCCTGCTGCGCCTGATCCAGGCGGCGGACTTCGATGTGGCTCGTGCTCAGCGCGGCATCATCTACATCGACGAGATCGACAAGATCGCCCGCAAGTCGGACAACCCGTCCATCACGCGAGACGTTTCCGGTGAGGGCGTTCAGCAGGCCTTGCTGAAGATCCTGGAAGGCACGCTCGCCAACGTTCCGCCCCAGGGCGGCCGTAAGCACCCGCACCAGGACTTCATCCAGATCGACACAACCAACGTTTTGTTCATCTGCGGCGGAGCCTTCGACGGCCTTGAGAAGATCATCGAGGAGCGGGTAGGGAAGCGGTCCATGGGCTTTGGCGCCCAGAACCACATGCCTGAGATCGATCGGGAGAGGATCCTCGAACGGCTCATGCCGGAGGACCTCCTGAAGTACGGACTCATTCCGGAGTTCGTCGGCCGGTTGCCTGTTGTGGTGACGCTTACGTCGCTAACTGCAGACGACCTGGTCCGGATCCTGACCGAGCCCAAGAACGCGATCACCCGGCAGTTCCAGAAGTTCCTGTCCCTGGACAAGGTCGATCTGGTCTTCACGCCGGGCGCTCTGCAGGCCGCCGCCGAAGTCGCCATTACTCGCAAGACGGGTGCCCGCGCCCTGCGGTCCATCGTGGAAGAAGCCCTTCTGGACGTCATGTATGACGTACCGGACCACGGCGAGATCCGCAAGTGCCTGGTCACCGAGGAAACGATTCGTCATGGCCGGCCGCCCCTGCTGCTCACCAAGAGCCAGGTCGAGGAAGGCGTGGACGAGACTAACTACGGGGAATTCCTCGCGGAGCGCAGCCAGAGCGCATAGGAACTGGGTGAAGGATAGTCTCGGCCGTCCTGTGCTAGGTCGGCCTCGCTGTCTGGCTCAACCAATGGACGAACGAGCACAACATGCTCGCCGCCTAGGCGTGCGACGTCTGTGAAGATCGCTACGGCGCAATCGTTCCATGGGGCGTTGGGTTGTTTCAGAACACACTCGTGGCCTATGGCTTGTGCGCCTTTGTCTGGCTGTATAGGTACCCTCGCTGGTACTGGATCGTTCCACTCCTTGTACTGTCGATCCTGGTTATGGTCGGTGCCATCATCTACTGGCCCTGTCTGATCTTGGGTGTCATAGGGTTCGCGGCGGCCCTGCAGCGCGGTTGAGCCGCAGCCGACATGGATGTAGCCTCGTGATTGGGGCGGACAGCGGGGGTCCGCGCCCAGTTTCCGTAACACGTTGTAGGGAGTAGGGACATGTCTGATCCGACGAGTAATGGCGGAGATCAGCCCATGCCAGGTGGCCAGCCGCCGCAGGAGCCCGTTGCTCCACAGCCGGCCGATACGCAGGCTCCGCAGGAACCCGCCTACCAGCCGTCGGAGTGGACACCCCCGGTCGCTCCGCAGCCGGCTCAGCCGCAATTTCAGCAGCCCCAGTGGGCGCCTCAGCCGCCACAGCAGTGGCCGCCTCAGCAGCCCCAGTGGGCGCCGCCGCCGCAGCCCCCGCAGCCGCAGCCCCAGCAGCCGTGGGCGCCTCCAGCGCAGCCGTGGTCACCGCCCGTCGCCCCGCTGGCTCCCGTCCCGGACGCGACCCAGCAGTCGGGGCCGCCGTCGGCCGCCCCTGAGGCTCCTGCTCCGGGTGCGACCCAGGCTTGGATGCCTCAGCCGGCCGATCAGACACCCACTCCCGGCGCCGACGCCAATCAGCCCTGGGGCCAGCCCCAGACTCCGGTCGCGGACACCAGTCAGCCCTGGGGCCAGCCGCAGCCGCAGTACGGTGGTGGCTTTGCGCCGCCGCCGGTTCCGCCCGCAAAGAAGTCCGGTGGCCGCAGTGTCATCTGGCCGATCGCCTGCATTGTCCTCGTTCTCGCTCTCATCGGCGTCAGCGCCTTCTCGTTCATGACCATCACGAACGACGGCAATACCATCACGAACGACGGCAATACCCTGACGGACACCAAGAACACGCTCAACGCCAAGTACGATGCCGAGGCCAAGGCCCACAAGGCGGACGTTGCGGCGCTCAGTAGCTGCATCACCAAGATGACGGCGGATGAAGCAGACCTGACGACTCTGAGCAGTCACCTTGTGGAAGTCGAGGCTGCCAGAGACGCCTATGAAACCGCGCTCTTGAAAAGCCTCACCGACGAGCACCAGGCCATCGTGGATATGGTCAAAGCGGCCACCCTGGCGGAATACAACAAGGCTCTGGCTCTCGCCATGCAGGGCGAGAGCGAGATGACTTCTGCCAAGACCTTGAAGACGTCTCTGGACTCGCTAATCAGCAAGTACGGTCTGACCTCGGCTAAATCGGCCGCGTCAACGATTGCGGGGCGTATCGCCACGACTACCACTCAGTGCACTGCCGCCGTTACGGCGGCCTCCAAGTCCACCGGGGCGGCTCAGCCGACCTCGGCTCCCAAGTCCACCGGGGCGGCTCAGCCGAGCGCCGGGCCGTCGAGCCACTGACAGCTCGGCTCCGCAGGGAGTCAATCACCGAGCGACGAGAAACGGCGGCCCTTCGGGGTCGCCGTTTCTCAATGCCCTCGCGGGGCTTCGCGATGATCTGGACCACGTCCGCCCCTGTGCTACGATCGCCGCCTTCACGGTGTTGACCGAGAGGAGTAGCGTCGCCAGCCGGCGATGGCCGACCGCCTTTGGCGATCGGTTTAGAGAGCGGGGCCGCGCGAAGAGCGCAGGCTGAAAGCCCCGTAGCCGGCACGGTGCGAACGTAGCTCGCGAGCAGTGCGGGTGGCGCCCGATAGCGCGCCGAGAGGGCGAAGCCGAGTGTGGCTGCCGTGATGAACGGCGGTTCGGCCGAGCCAAACCAGCAGGTGGTACCACGACCCGTTCGTCCGCTGGACGAGCGGGTCGTCTTTATTGGAGCGTGCGATGGCGAGCGACAGGGCCGAAGACACAGAACTGGCGAAGGCCTACCGGCCTGGTGACTTCGAGCCCGGCATCTTCCAGGCCTGGCACGATGCGGACGTCTTCAATCCCGACGGCAAGGGTTCCCGCGCCGATTGGTCCAAGCAGCCGTTCGTCGTGATCCAGCCGCCGCCCAACGTCACCGGCTCGCTGCATCTGGGCCACGCCCAGCGATCGGCCGTGGAAGACATCATGACCCGCCACGCCCGCATGCAGGGTCGCCCGTCGCTATTCCTGCCCGGCCTGGACCACGCCTCCATTGCCGCCCAATACGTGCTGGACAAGCGCCTCGCCGCGAAGGGGGAGAGCCGCCAGACACTCGGCCGCGATCGCTACCTCAAGGCCATGTGGGAGTTCGTGCGCGCGACGCGCGAAACCATTCTCAGCCAGCAGCGGAGCGTCGGCGCCTCGCTCGACATGAGCCGCTTGCGCTTCACGATGGACGAAGTCTCGGCGGCAGCCGTGCGCGAGGCTTTCCTGCGACTCTTTCGTGAAGGCCTGGCCTATCGCACCGAGGCTCTGATCCACTGGTGCCCCGGCTGCCGGACGAGCGTCTCGGACCTGGAAGTGGTGCCGAAGGAAACGTCGGGCAGCCTCTGGACGATGCGCTACCACCTGGTCGACGAGGCGACCGGCGCCGCCGACCCGGACGCCTGGATCGCCGTCGCCACCACCCGCCCGGAGACACTCCTCGGCGACACGGCCGTGGCCGTCAATCCGGACGACCCGCGCTATACCGCACTGATCGGCCGCAAGGCTCTGGTGCCGTTCGTCAATCGCCCCGTCCCGATCATCGCCGACTCCGTCGTGGAGACGGCCTTCGGTACCGGCGCCGTCAAGATCACCCCGGCTCACGACCAGAACGACTACGACACCGGCAAGCGCCACGGCCTGCCCATGATCACCGTCCTGGACGACACGGCCCACATCAACGAGAACGGCGCCCAGTTCGCCGGCCTGGACCGGTTCGAGGCCCGCAAGCAGGTCGTGGCCGCGTTGGAGGCCCAGGGAGACCTGGAGTCGATCAAGGCCCACGAGATGATGCTCGGCCGCTGCCAGCGCTCCGATGACGTGGTTGAGCCGCGCCTCAAGACCCAATGGTTCATCCGCGTCGCGCCGCTCGCCGCCGCCGCCCTGGAGGCCACCCGGTCCGGCAAGACCCAGATTCTGCCCGAGCGATTCGTCAAGGTATGGGAACACTGGATGACCGAGATGCGCGACTGGAACGTCAGCCGCCAGCTCTGGTGGGGCCACCGCATTCCGGCCTGGTATTGCCCCGACGGCCACACGACGGTGACCGCGGATCCGGCCGGCCCGCCCGCCTGCGACGTCTGCGCCAGGCCGGCCGCGGATCTTCGCCAGGACGACGACATCTTCGACACCTGGTTCAGCGCCGGCCTGTGGCCGTTCTCCACGCTCGGCTGGCCGGAGAAGACGCGCGACTTCGAGCGCTTCTACCCGGGCTCGGTCATGGAGACCGCCTACGACATCATCTTTTTCTGGGTCGCCCGGATGATGATGCTGGGAATCCATCTGACCGGCGAGGCACCGTTCCACACGGTGTATCTGTCCGGACTGATCCGGGACCCGTACGGCCAGAAGATGTCCAAGACGAAGGGCAACTCCGTCGATCCGCTCGAGACCATCGGCGAAGTCGGCGCGGACGCCCTGCGTTTCGCCCTGATCAACGGTTCTGCCCCCGGCAACGACTCAAAGCTCGGGCCGGAGAGGATCGAGAACGCCCGCAACTTCGCCAACAAGCTCTGGAATGTGGCCCGGTTCGTGCTCGGCGCAAAGCCGGCGTCCATCGGGCCCGGTGCGCCGCGCCGGCTGCCGGATCGGGCCAATCTCGGCCCGGCCGACCGCTGGATCCTTTCCCGCGCCGCGGAAACTGTGGCTGCAGTGGATAGGGCCATGGCTCAGTACGGCTTCGGCGATGTCAGCCAGATCCTCTATGAAGCGCTCTGGAACGAGTATTGCGACTGGGGAGTGGAACTGGCCAAGATCCGCCTGGCGGACGAGTCGCTCTCTGCCGGGGAGCGCGAGGCCACATGGTGGACTCTCGTTGATGC
>DASVKT010000240.1:0-2817 GCA_036385235.1 Candidatus Limnocylindrales bacterium
ATACACAGGCCGACGTGGCTCAACGCTTGGGTGCCGGCAGGGTAGGCGAAGGAGACAGCCTCGAGCGCGATCGAAGGAACCGAAAGGCCGGAGGCTTCGGCGTTCATTCAATCGCCTCCGCCAGGGCAGCCGGCCATTCGAGCCCTGCCGTCCGAACTTCCCGTTCGAGCCGCACCAGCGCGGGCAGCTCGACTCCCAATCCGGCTAGATGAGGATCGGCCAGGACGACCGCGGCGGGCCCCGCGAGAACCACGGATCCCTCGGCCAGGACGACGACCTCATCCGCGATCCGAGCCAGAACGTCCGTCTTGTGCTCCACGAGCAAGATGCCCGCGCCCGTCTCCCGAGCGACCCTGGCCAGCGCGTCCGCGACGAGAGCCGTTCCGGCCGGATCGAGTTCGCTCGTGGGCTCGTCGAGGATCAAATACCGAGGCCGAAGAGCCAGGATGGAGGCCAGCGCCACCAACTGCGCCTGCCCGCCCGAAAGGCGCGCGGGATCGCGCGGCGCGAGGTCCTCGACGCCCACCGCTCGCAGCGCCCACCACACCCGCTCGATGACCTCGGCGACCGGCAAGCCCAGGTTGCACGGCCCAAACGCCACTTCCTCGAAAACGGTGGCCGTGGTGTTGGAGAGCTGTGTGGCCGCGTTCTGGAAGACCAGACCGCAATGCTGCGCCAGTTCGTGCGGTGGAATCGCCTTCGTGTCCGCGCCGTCGATTCGGACCGATCCCTCGAGCTGCCCGCCGATCACCCTGGGCGCGAAGCCGCCGGCAACCAGACACAGCGTCGACTTGCCCGCCTCGTTGGCCCCCGCGACGCCCAGGACGCGGCCCGAGTCCAGGCGAAGGTCGATCGATCGGAGCGCAGGTTTCGAAGCCCCCGCATACCGGTAGCGAACGGCCGAGAGCTCGATGGCCATGTTCAGCCCAGCCTGCCGGCAACACGGAAGCCGATGACGGCGACCATGGCCAGGGCTGCCGCCCATCGCAGGATCCGCTCCACCACCCGATCCGGCGGCACTCGTAGCAGCGTCTGGCGGCCGGGGGCCGAGAAGGCGCGGGCCTCGAGGGCCATCGTCCGCTCTTCGACTTCGGTCAGCGCCCCGAAGACCACGGGCGCCGCGAGTGGCAACACACCGCGAGCCCGTCGCCAGACGCGGCCCTCCGTGTCCAGCCCACGGGCGCGTTGGGCATCCACGATCTCCGCCGCTCGCTCGACCGTTCGAGGCACCATCTGGACCGCGGCGCCGACGACGAAGATGGCCCGACGTCCCAACCCGCGGTGCGCCAGATCGGCGAGCAGATCGTCGATGGCCGTAGTCAGGTAGACGAGGGCGATCGCCGCCGAGAAAGCGAGCAGACGAACGACGGTCTGCAACCCGAACCAAAGCCCGCTCCAGGTAGGAGCCAGAGGACCGATCCGGACGATCGGATCGCTTGCTCCGGGCAGCAAGAACAGGTTGATGAGCAGGATCGAACCAACGATCGGAGAAGTGGCGAGGGCGACGATTACCAGGCCGCGCACCCGGCGGGCAGCCACGGCCGTGGCGAAAACTGCGGCCAGCACTGCCACCGGCATCGGCCAGCCCGGGACGGCGAAGGCGACCACGACCTCGAGGGCGGCGATCGCCAGCTTGGTCGAGGGGTTGACCGACCGGTAGAAACCACCCGGTCGCCGAGTGACGTAGTCCGGTAGGCCGCGGACTTCGACCACGGAGGCTTGGGACAAGCTGGCTCAGCCTTCGGCGGCTTCGGGCGTGGGTTCGACCTGATCACCGAGGGCCTTTTCGCCGTTCGGGAAACGTGCCACGAAGCGCCGAGAGAGGCTGCCGATGATGAAGAAGACCACGAACGAGGTGATCATCTTGTCCAGCGGATCCGACAGGAGGCCCTGTTTCAACGTGGCCTGATAGATGCTGTCTCCGCCGGAGCGAAAGGCGGCGACGAGCGCATCGGTTCCGCTGCCTGTCACGCCTCCGAACACGACCGCTGCGATGGGCGCCGAGACAACCGCAGCCACGATCCCGGTCACGAGTCCGGAGCCGATGGCGAACACCGCTCCGACGTCGCGTCGCAGGTACAGCGCCGTGCCCACCAGGGCCACGTACAGCACCATGACCGCGAGGAAGAATATCCGCGACCGGTCGAAGTCGGTCGCGCCGAAGCCTGTGATGTTCACGAACGCGTCGGGGCTGGCGTACGCCCGAGCGTAGGTGTAGAGCGCAAGCGCTCCAACCAGAACGGCTGCGACGGCCGCGGCCAGGAGGCTCGCCCTTCCGCCGCGGCGCGGCCGGAATACGCCGAGTTGACCCCAGAGGCCGGCCAACAACCCGATAACTCCTGCGGTGATCGCGAAGGGGCCGATAGTGGTCGTTCCGATCGGGGCCGGCAGCAGGTAGCCCCAGATGAGGTTGGCCAAAATGCCGGTGAGCGCACCGGCGAGCGGCCCGGCCAGTACACCGACCAATATCGTCCCGATCGAGTCCAGATAGATCGGAAGCTTGAGAGCCTGCTGGACGGTGGACCCCAGCACGATATTGATGGCAATGCCCACCGGCATCAGCACGATGACTCGGGTGGTGAACTGGCGAGCTACCCAGCGCCTGAGCAAACCCATCTCTCCTGCTCTCCTTGTACGGAACGCGGCCAGGTCGGATGAACGGGTGCCGCGCTACGAAAGCTTCGCAGGTCTGGCGATCGGGCGCCACGCTACTGGCTCCGTGGCGCGGGCCTCGGGCGCGGCGCGGGGCGCCGGGCAGGGCGCGGGTGCGGCGCGGGGTGCGGCGCGGGGCGCCTGGGCAGGGCGGGGGCGCCGGGC
>DASVKT010000241.1:0-14238 GCA_036385235.1 Candidatus Limnocylindrales bacterium
CCCGAAACCGGCCGGCTGGATCGCCGTCACATAGAGCTGGTAGACACCCTGGGCCTCGAAGAGATCCACTCGTCCGTGAACCACCACGCGCAGGCCGGTCCGCGCCTCGAACGGCGAGGCCACGCGGGCGTCGCGAAAGAAGACGCAGGCCAGCTGGCTGCGTTCGTCCTTCAACGTGAAGTAGCAGTGGCCGGCCGATGAGACTGTCACGCGCCCGACTTCGCCCTCCACCCACACGTCGCGCAGGACGGCGTCTGCCCGGACGGCGTCGCGGACGGCGCGCGTTATCTCACTGACACCAAGGATGCGGAGCGTGGATTCGGCAACCACAGGCGCCGGGTGTGGCGACGGATCCGGCGGCGCTACGCGTTGTGCGGCCGGCCGGCTCGGAACGGGCGAATCGTCGATCGCGTCCCAGGCAGGCAAGGCCCAATCCGGCGGATCTACGCGGCCGGGCTTCTTGCCGCCCGAATCATCGACCGGCAGATCGCCCCAGAGCGGTTCGCTTTCAGGCGGGCCCGTACGACTCAACGACAGGCCCTCCCAGGCCCAGTGGTTCCCGATTGGTGCCGGTGCAGATCAGAGACGGGTCTGGTACTCGCCCGTGCGCGTGTCCACTCGAATGGTGTCGCCTTCGACCACAAAGATCGGGACCTGAACCGTGAAGCCGGTCTCCAGCTTGGCGGCCTTGCGGGCGCCGGTCTGGGTATCGCCGGCAAACCCGGGCTCGGTCTCGATGACCTTCAGATCGGCAGTCACCGGAAGCTCGACGCCGATCGTCTCGCCGTCGTAGCTGGTCCGATCCAGGAGCATGCTGTCCTTGAGGAAGTTGACGACATCGCCGAGCGTCTCACGGCTGACGCTGAACTGCTCGTAGCTCTCCGTCTCCATGAAATGGAAGTCGTCGCCGTCCGAGTACATGTACTGGATCTGGCGGTGTTCCAGCTGAATTCGGGGCCATCGGTCGCCGGCCTGGAAGGAGCGCTCAACCGTCCCGCCGCGCTTGACGTTGCGCAACTTGATGCGCACCTGAGCCGAGCCGCGGCCGATCTTGAGGTGGTGGTAGTCGAGGATCTGCCACAGGTCGCCATCGAGCTCGATGACAACACCCTTGTGCAGGTCGCTTGTTGAAATCATGGTGGCGGAGCGCTCCTAGAGAGTGATGGCGAAACGACTTTGCTCGTCCCTGCCGAGGTTGGATTGTAGCCGAGCCGGAAGCCTTGAAGATCAGACGCCGACGACGAAGATGTCCCGAGGGAACCCGGTCAGCCGCTCGACCTCATGTTTGGAGCGGTCGAAGAGCACGAGATCCTCGATCCGAACGCCGGTCACCTCGTCCAGATAGATTCCCGGCTCCACGCTGAAGACCGTTGGACTGGGCAGCGGCTCTTCCGATGCGGCACGGCCGAGAGACGGCAGCTCGTGCGCGGCAAGGCCGATCCCGT
Organism: Candidatus Limnocylindrales bacterium; assembly: GCA_036385235.1. GTDB lineage: Bacteria > Chloroflexota > Limnocylindria > Limnocylindrales > CSP1-4 > Fen-1039. The sequence goes on from DASVKT010000241.1 coordinate 1,446, forward strand.
GGCCGGTGCCGTGGCCGAAGTGTTGGCCGTGGCCGGCGTCCTCGATGACCTTGCGAGCAGCCGCGTCGGCGGCTCGGCCGCTCGGCCCCGCTCCACCGGCACGTAGAGCGGCGTCCAGAACCGCGATCGAAGCAGCCTGCGCGGCCGCGACCGTCTCGTAGATCTGCACATCCCGCGGATCCGGCTTGCCCACGAACAGTGTCCGGGTCATGTCGCTGCGATAGCCGTCCACCAACGCCCCAAAGTCGAAGAGCAGAACCTGCCCGATGCGCACTTCGCGGCCGGACGGCGAGCCGTGCGGCAGTGCCGCATCCGGACCGGCCAAACAGGCGATCCCAAACGCCAGCCCATCGGCGCCACCCGTTCGCATCTCCCATTCCAGGGCCAGAGCCAGTTCACATTCCGTCATGCCGGGCTTGATACGGCGCAGGATTGCGGCCAGGGCTCGGTCCGCGATCGCAGAGGCAGACCTGATCCGCTCGATCTCCGCCGGCTCCTTGATCGCCCGATCCGTCTCGACCCAACCGGAGGCCTCGACCAACTCCACTTGCGGGGCCGCGGCAGCGAGCTGGCCCCAGAGCTTGTGGCTGACCACGTCCGCCTCAATCGCGACGCGCTTGGCACCGACGCTCTTGACGAGATCCGGCCAGAGAGCGGCAAGGTCGTAGGTGGTGTTCTCGATGCGTGCCCCAACGGCCTGGGCGGCGGCCTGCAGCCGGTAGCGGCTGTCCGCCAGAACGATCACCTCGTCCGCAGAAACGATGAAGCGGCCGGAGTGGCCGGCCACTCGGTCCTCGCCGTCCTCCAGCGCAAAGCCGGTCAGGTAGCGCATATGCTCCGGACGGATGCCGAAGTAGGCGTCCACGCCCTCGGCCACCATTCGGGCTCTCAGGCGCACAAGTCTGGCTGGCCGTGCCTCAACGTCCGCCGCAACCCAGCGGGCGCGATCGACCTCGCTTGGCGGCGCCGGAAAGTCGGCTGGATGTGGAAGCGTCCGAACCAGATTCGTCATGCGTGCATGGTAGCGGCGTTACTGCCCATAGCCATACTTCTTGGCATTGGCGTCCTGCTCAGCCTGCGTCTTGGCGAAGGCATGTGCGCCGCTGCCGTCGTTCTTGGCGAGGAAGTAGAGGTAACCGTCGGCCGTGTCCGGGGTCATTGTCGCCACCAGCGACGCGGCCCCGGGCGAACAGATCGGCGTGGGCATCAGGCCGCCGTGGCTGTATGTGTTGTAGGACGCCAGCGCGCCCGGAAATACCACCTCGATGAGAGGACCGGAAGCCTTTACCGGATTCCAGAACGTGTAGTTCACCCAGGTATCGATCGCATGCGACGCCAGCCACACTGAGTCGTTGGCGTAGTTGAGCGTCGGGTCCGCGTTGAGGAGCCCGGTGGGCCAGATCTTGGGGTTCAAACGGTTTGTGTAGACACCCGCGATCAGAGCCCTGTCCGTATCCACCTTGGCCTCGGTCTCAACCAGAGACGCAATCTGGACATCCTTGTAGATCTGGTCCGGTGGCAGCTTGAGTAACCCGTCGGGAGCATGGCTGGCGAACGTGTCCACAAGCATTTTGACCAGCTGATCCGGCGAAATGTCCGGAGAGACTTCGTACGTGGCCGGGAACAAAAAGCCTTCCAGGGAAGCGCCGGTGGGCAGCTTGAGCCATGGATACAAGCCCACGATCTCGGCGGGCGGATGAACCACCATGTCGTAGAACTGGTTCACGTTCATCTGGAGCGGCGCCGTTGGGTCCGCCGGATTGGCCTCCAGGTATTCTATCTTGGCAACCATCTGCTCGAGCCGGAGACCCTCACGGAACACGAGCTTCACCAGCGGCGCGGCGACCGGCGGAGTAGTCAACACCACGATGATCTGGTCCATGGTCATAGACCTGTCGACCACGTGTCGTCCCACCTGGAATTGGGCGGTGACGCTCTTGTTGATCGCTTCGTACACGAAAGCGCGCGTGTCTGTGGTCACACCGGCGGCAACGAGCTGATCGCCGATCTCCGCCGGGGTTTCATCCGGCTTGATGATGATCACGACGGCCGACGCGTCGTTGGCATTGACCGGCTGGCTGATACTGCTCCACAGCGCCCCACGCACAATGTCCGAGACGAACGGCAGCTTGAGGGCAGTCGGGTTCTCGGCCGCCCAATCAACGACGCGCCCGACTACGATGGGCTTGACGACGAAATTGAGGCCGCCCAGGACGAGGCCACCGATGATTGCGGCGAACAGCGCGAACATGACCTTCCGGCCGTTGCTCGCGGAACGGCTCTTCTTGTAGTCCCGGCTGGGCTTACGCGGCCCGGTGGTCCGCCGGACGGCGATCTCTTCCGGGAGCGGCGGAATGTAGTCGTCCCAGCCAGTGTCCACGACGCGTCTGGCCTGATCCTTGGGATCAACGCCGGACCCGCCGCCCCTCGGCTTGTGTCCGCCCTTGAGCGTCATTCTGGTCTCCGATCCGCGTGCTCGTTCGCTGTTGCGTCCATGTCATCCTGCAGAATCAGTGCGGCCGCCTCCCGGTCAACACGGGCCCGGTAGGCCTCGAGCTGAGCGTGGCTCGGCGGACCTCCGGATCGGCCGCGAGCGGCCTTTCCGATGCGCTGTTCCGCCCGAACGCTGGTCAAGCGCTCGTCCCTGAAGCGCAAGGGTAGCCCAGACGCGGCGGAGACTGCTTCGGCCCACTCGCGCGTCCTGGTTGCCTGCGCGCCTTCGCTACCGTCCATGTCGAGCGGAAGCCCCACGACGAGCGACCCTGCGCCCTGCTCCGCTGCGAGGCGAGCCAGCACAACTGCGTCGTCGGCAACATGCTTGCCCCGGCCCAGCGTTCTGAAGGGCATCGCGATACCGGCGTCAAGATCGCCGATGGCGATGCCGATCCGACGCTCCCCCAGGTCCACGCCTACAACTCGACGCGACCGGCCAGAGTCCATGCCCGCAGCCTCCGGCATCAGGAAGTCGGGCTCGCCGAAGGCGGTCCGGACGGGGTCTCCGTCGGACTGGGGGTGTCCGAAGGGCTGGAAGCCGCCGACGTGTCGGTGGCCGCGGGAGATGGAATCTGCGACGCGGGTGGCGGCGTGGAGACCCAGCCGCCCGGCTGTGTTGGCGCCCTGGTGACCGAGGCCCCGCTTGCGCTCGGAGCCGGACTGCCGCTCGCATTGCTCGTGGGATCGATTACCTGGATATCGATCCTGAAGTCGAACGACGGCATCGAGCTGGACCAGCCCGGCGACATCGAGATGTCCACGGATCCGAATTGGGCGAGATACGTTCGCGCCTCATCCACCGACTTGCCCTGGATCGCGGCCTTGATCCTGGTGATATCGACAACCGGAACCTGAAGCGCCTGCGCTGTCACCGGCAGCACGAAGGCCGAACCCGCAATGCTGCCCGCGGCCATCTTGGTCGCAATCGAGGTGTCCACAAGCGAATACTCGGGCTTGACCGAGGTGCCCACGCGATACCTGACGAGGTCTTGAATGGAACCTGGGTCTGCCGTGGTGACGGACCCGGATGCCTGGCAATCCAGCTGGAATGAGGGCTCGGCATGGCCGACGAGACCCTGTGGATCCGGGCTGCACGTCGCGAGACCGAGCTGAGCCGACTCGGCAAAGAGGACCGACCCGGACGGAGTGGCGCCCGGCGCCTGCCAGGCCGTCTTGAAGGTCGACTCAAGCCGGCCCCACAGGGCGATCCCCGCGGCGTCGATGTCCGACTGCTGAACCTCTAGCGTCACGTCATGAGTGCCGCCGGTCGTCGGCAGGGCGTTGGTCACGCTGACCAATTTGAGCGCCGGCACCAGACGAACGATCGTGTTCGCGTCCGCATTGCCGGTCCGGCCGGGCTTGGACGCCTTGATTGGCGCATCCACCTTGCCGGCGACATGGGTGTCGAAGTCCGCCGCCGGGATCGCTACCGCCTTCGTGGTGACGAACACGACTCCATCCGCCGTTGATACTTGCGTCCCCGCCGCCACACTCACGGTCGACCCTGTGTTCTTGCTGGTGAACGTAACGGTGCCCGTGGCGGTGTTCTCCACGACCCTCTGGCCGGTCGCCGGGAACGTGTCCGTCGCCTGTATCGGGAAGGCCTTCTTGCTGCCGGGAACCGTTCCGGCCTGATAGTTGGTGGCGGTCACGCTCGGATCCACCTTGACGCTGACCGTCACTGGTCCGACCGGTTCGCCGTGGAGTGTCAGGACGATTGTGGCGCCCGGGTAGAAGAAGAATCCGCTCGCCACGATCAGGACAAGGGCGAGAAACGTCAGACCGGCAACCGCGGGCCACGGCACGCGACTCCGTTTGACGGCAGGAGCGTCTGCGTAGGCTGCCGCCGGCACTCGGCTTGCCCCTCGGACGCCGCCACGTGCCGGCGGTGTGCCGCGTCCGACGGTCAGCGAGAGTTCGCTCAACGCCCCCGCAACCGCCTCTGCCGAAGCGCCGTGAGCGGCCCCAGCGAGCGCCGCTTCGGCCTTCTCGTAGTCTCCGACGCTGGCATACACCGGCAACTCGGCCGATCTGGCCACGGACTGCACCGTGGGATCGGCGGCGATGATCGCCAGGCGCTTGTTGCGATGCTTCGCTTCGCCGGCCAGCAATCTGAAGTTGATCCGTGATGTTGCAACGCGCGAGCCAACGGACAGCACCAGCGCGATGCGGCTGTCTCCCGAGTCGCGGATGCGGGCCGCGGCCGATGTGATCTCGTCGTCGACGTCAAGGTAGTAAATGGCCATCGGCTACATCTTCATCGCTCGCAGGACGCGGCGCAACGCGGCATCCAGCGGATCTTCGTTGGTCTGAAGTTCGATCGCCTGATAAGCCAGGCCCAGTGGGGTCACGTCCTGCTGGTCGACCAGCAGCTTGGTGCCGTCCTTGATCCGGACCACTTGATCCGGTGCCATGACGACGATCTCCGGCGGGCGGTTGAACGGCAGGCGCTTCCAGAACGTCTCGCTCTTGAGAGTCAGCCCGATCTCCGGGAGGTGCGAGCCACCGCCGCAGAGGTAGATGCGGCCTGGCAGAAGATCTCCCGCGGCCAGCTCCTCCATCACCAGCTCCACGCCCGCGGACCAGATGGCGACGTCATCCGCAACGATCTTGGCCACCTCGGCGCGGCGTTCCTTGAGGATGCCGCGGGCATAGTCCAACTTGACTTCCTCAGCCCGAGGGAACGGCAGATCCAGGCGATCGGTCAGCGACTTGGTGAATGCCCGGCCACCGAGCGCAAACATGCGCGTGCCTTCGATGCCGCCGTGGCGGACCAGCGCCACGTCCGTGGTGCCGCCGCCGATGTCGATGAAGAGCGCGCCGGCCTGGAGCACTTGCTCGCTCGCGAGGACGCGCGCGACCGCATACGGTTCGGCCACGATCTCCAGCAACTCCAATTCCAACTGCTGAGCCACGCTCTGAAGCGCGCCGAGGTGAACGAGCGGCGCAAACGCGTTGAAGACGCTGAGCTTGACGTGGCGGCCCCTGAACCCAACCGGGTTGGTGACCGGATAGCCGTCGATCTGGGCGCCCGTCACGGCCGCATGCACCAGGCGCACGTCCACCTGAGGCAGACCCGTCTCCCACGTAATGGCCCGCTCCGCTTCGCGCAGCGCCTCACGCTGGAGACCGTTTATCAGCTTCTGCAGCTCGGCGTCCGTAATCGGCGTGTCCGACTTCTTGCGATCCTGCGAATGGGTAGTTGTGAAGCCCTTGACCAGCTCGCCGGCGATGCCGATGACGCACTGAGTCGGCCGGAACCCGGCCATTTCTTCGGCTTCCTGGAGCGCGGTGGAGCAGTTGTCAACCACGGCATTGATGTCTGTAACGGTGCCGGACTGCATGTGGGCGAGGCCCTGGCGCTTTCGCCCCACACCTCGAACGGTGCCCTCGCCGCCCTCATCGATTTCGAAGACGAGAGCCTTTACGAACTCCGTCCCGATGTCCAGGGCGGTGCAGGCCGAGAGGCTCGATTCTTCCTCGCGGCCCCAAATCTTGCGCCAGAACGCCACGGCCGCTCCCCTAGCTGTCGGCTACTTTCCTATGGCACCTAGTGTATCCGCGATCGCGGCCATGGCCGTTGGGATGCCGTCTCGGCGGGTGCCCGCGCCTTGGGCCATCTCCGGACGACCGCCTCCGCGGCCCTCCATCGACTTCATCGCAGCCTTGACGAGTTCACCGGCCGAAATGCCACGCCCCACCAAATCAGGGCTCACGGTGATGAAGATCTGCGGCGCCTCGGCATCGAAGGCGACGGCGACCACGCCCGAACCGAGCGCCGCGCCGATTTCCTTCACGAAGCTCTTCCACTGCTCCGGCGATTCGAAGGCGGCCGAATGGGTCGCGAGCTTGACGCCCGGGGCCACTTCCTGCGCCTTGGCGACGACATCGGCGACCTTGGGCAGGCCACTGCCGCCGGCCTTGAGCCGCTTCTTTGTCTCCTTGAGTTCGTCCTGGAGGGCGATCACGCGATCCGCGGCGGCGTCAACCGAGGTGGCGCCGACCGACTCGGCGATTCGATCAAGCAGCGCCAGCCGCTCGCGCAGTAGCGCATCTGCACCGTCGCCGGTGAGGGCCTCGACGCGGCGAATGCCCGCTCCGATACTGCGATCCGCGGTGATGACGAAGCTGCCGATCTGGCCGCTGGCCGTGCAGTGGGTGCCGCCGCAGAGTTCCAGCGAGTAGCCCTCGACCGCGACAGTCCGGACCTTTTCACCGTATTTCTCGTCGAAGAAGGCGTCCGCGCCGGCCGCAACGGCTTCCGCCATCGACCGCACGGTTGTGCTGACCGGATGGTTCTCGCGAACAACTCGCCGAACCTCGTCCTCGATGGCGCGCTTCTCGTCGGCGGTCAGCGGCCGGTCCAGGTGATAGTCGAAGCGGAAGTAGTCCGGCGAGACGAGCGATCCGGCCTGATGCGCCTCCGGCCCCACGACATTGCGCAGGGCGCGGTGGAGCAGATGGGTGCCGGTGTGGTTGCGCATCGTGCGGGCTCGGCGCTCGGCGTCAACCTGAGCCGTGACCGTGTCCCCCACCTTGATGCGGCCGTGGAGGGTGCCGCGATGGACGAACATGCCCGCGATCGGCTTCTGGGTGTCCGCTACGGTGAATATGGCGCTGCCACCGCCGGCCTCGAGGATCTCGCCCCGATCGCCGACCTGGCCGCCGCCTTCGCCGTAGAACGGCGTGGCGTCGAGAATGACCTCGGCTTCGCCGTTGCCGGTGAGCTCCTTGTATTCCATGCCATCGCGCAGGATGGCCACCACCCTGGCTTCGGCCTCAAGGCCGTCGTAGCCCAGGAACAGCGTCTCGCCGCTGCGCCGCTGGATCGCCTGGTAGAGGTCGCCCATCTGGGCGTGGAGCGACAGGTCCGCCTTGGTGCCCTTGCGGCTGCGTTCCTTCTGTTGGGCCATGGCCGCCGTGAAGCCGTCGCGGTCGACGCGGACGCCGTATTCGGCCGCCATATCGACCGTCAGGTCCACCGGGAAGCCGTAGGTGTCGTGGAGTCGGAAGGCGACCTCGCCGGCGAGAACCGGCGCATCGGCAGGCAAGCCGTCCGGCAGGCGGCCGATTACGCGCTCCGCACTGGTTAGCGGCTTGAGGGCCGCCTCCAGATGCGTTGTACCGGTCTCCAGCGTCCTGGCGAACTGCGCCTCTTCCTGGCGGATGACCTTGAGGATCTTCTCGCGCTGCTCGTCGAGGTACGGGTAGGCGGCCTTCATCACGTCGATGACGACGCCGGCGGTGACGTCGATGAACGGCTCGCGGCGACCGAGGAGACGGCCGTGGCGGACCGCGCGGCGCAGGATGCGGCGCAGGACGTAACCGCGGCCCTCGTTTGACGGGGCGACGCCGTCGGCCACCAGGAACGTGACGGCGCGGGAGTGGTCTGCGATGACCTGGTAGCTGAACCGCTCCGCCTCAAACGAGCCCGGATCGTGGCCCAACAGGTCACGCATCGCGGCGTGGATCGGGATGAAGAGGTCGGTGTCGTAATTGGTGTTGACGCCCTGGATGACGCTGGTCAGCCGCTCCAGGCCCATGCCCGTGTCCACGGACTTCATCGGCAGCGGCACGCGCGTCCCGTCCGCCTTCTGGTCGAACTCCATGAACACGAGGTTCCAGATCTCGAGCCAGCGCGGGCAGTTCTCGGAGTGGTCCGGAACGCAGTGCGGCCCTTCGCTGAACTCAACGCCGCGGTCAAAATGCAACTCGGAGCATGGTCCGCACGGCCCGGTCTCCGCCATTCGCCAGAAGTTGGCGTCGTCGCCCTGCTCGACGTTGCCCCAGCGGGCCATTCGAGACGCGGGAACGCCGATCTCGTCGCGCCAGATGTTGTAGGCCTCGTCGTCGTCCTTGTAGACCGTGACGCCGATCCGGTCGGCCGGGATCTTGAACTCGACCGTCAGCAGTTCCCAGGCCCAGCGGATCGCTTCGCGCTTGAAGTAATCGCCAAAGCTCCAGTTGCCCAGCATCTCGAAGAAGGTGTGGTGGCGCGTCGTACGGCCCACTTCCTCGAAGTCGTTGTGCTTGCCCGCCACGCGGAGGCAGCGCTGGTAATCCACTGCCCGGACATAGCTCCGCTTCTCACGGCCCGTCAGAACGTCCTTGAACTGGACCATCCCGGAGTTGGTGAAAAGTAGCGTCTGGTCCCCCGCCGGCAGCAAAGAGGCGCTGGGCGCCACGGTGTGACCGCGCTCGGCGAAGAACTCGACGTATTTGCGGCGAATCTCAGCCGCAGTGAGGTAGGGAATCGTCTGGTCAGGCATCCCGCACAAGGTACCAAACGAAGGCCCAACCCAGCAGGGCGCGGTCGTTCGAGGTGTGAGCCGGCGGCGACAAGGCCGGACTCCCCTCCCCTTACCGATCGCTGTGGTCGGCGGGGCTCGTAGGGCCGAGGATGAAGAGCACTTCCACGAAGGCGATCCCCGCCCAGGCCACGAGTGAAGCGGCGATGAAGTGGAAGTCGCCGAGGCGGATTGGATCTACGCCCAAACGGGCGCCGGCCGCGTCACCGGCCCATGCCCCGAGGGCGGCGGCCAGGAAGACAACGAAGAGTTGGGCGCCGCCTCGGCCACGCAGGAATACGAGCAGGGCCGTATGGAAGCCGCCGAGCATCAAGGCGAAGATTGGAGCGGGTCCGATTACCACCCGGCGAGGATAGGGAAGCCCATCATTCCCCGGACTTGGGCCCTGCCGCAATTCGGCCGCCGCCCACGACCACGTCGCCGTGATAGAAGACGGCAGCCTGGCCCGGAGCGGCGGCCCAGACCGGCTCGGCGGTCTCGACGACCCACGAATCGCCGCCGAGCAGCCGAACGGTGGCGGCGACCGGCTTGCCCCGGTGTCTGATCTGGACGTCTGCTTTGAACTCATCCGCGGCCCCGGGCCGCTCCCCCGCCACGAAGCTCATCTCCCCGACTTCGAAACGGCGCGTTTCCAGATCCTCGCGGCGGCCGAGTTTGACGATGTTGGCCGCCGAGTCGATCTGCCAGACGTAGCGCGGCTCGCCCAGGGCGACGCCGGTCCCGGAGCGCTGCCCCACCGTGTACGAAGCCGATCCGGCGTGCTCGCCGACTTGCCGGCCATCGACATCGAGGAGCGGCCCCGGTTCGGCGGTCCAGCCGGCGCGCTCGCGCAGCACGTCGCGATAGTTACCGCGCGGCACGAAGCAGATCTCCTGGCTGTCGCGCTTCTCGGCCGTGCCCATGCCCATGGCGCGAGCGATGTCGCGGACCTGCGGCTTGGTCATGCTGCCCAGCGGGAAACGGGTATGGGCCAGTTCCTCCTGGCCGAGGCCATAGAGGAAGTAGCTCTGGTCCTTGGCTGGATCGAGGCCGCGGAGGAGGTTGTAGTGGCCGGGGGTGGCGGCGCCGGCCTCGGCCGTGCGGTCGCCCGGGGCCGAGACGGCAGCCGCGCCCGCATCGCCCGCGCCCGGGACCGAGACGGCAGCCTCGTCCGGCGCCGAGACCCGCGCGTAATGGCCCGTCGCCACCGCGTCGCAGTCGTACTGCAGCCGCGCCCTGCCCAGCAGCGCCCCGAACTTCACGACCGTGTTGCAGTCGACGCAAGGGCTGGGCGTGCGGCCCTCCAGATAGGCCCGCAGGAACGGTTGAAGCACGCCCTCGTCGAACTCGCGCTCAAGGTTGAGGATGTAGAACGGGATATCCAGTTGAGCGGCGACGCGGCGGGCATCGTCCGCGGCATCCAGCGAGCAGCAACTGCGCTCGATATCCGAATGGCTGTCCGAGACGTCGCTGAGCCGCATCCACACGCCGATGGCCTCGTGGCCCTCGGCCTTGATCAGCGCAGCCGCAACTGACGAGTCCACACCACCGGACATCGCCACCAGGACGCGAGACCGCGGTCCGCCTGCCGTCACTCGGCTCGAGTCTCCGCTTCGGCGTCTTCGGCCACCGATGCCCCCGCCGCGCCGGCTCCTGCAAACGTACCGACCGCCGGGGCCGCAGCACGCCCGAGCGCTCGGGATGCTGCCAGCTTTTCGGCCGCCTCGCGCTGTTCGGCCAGAACGCGGACGATCAGATTGCCCGCCTCGGCGACTTCCTCCGCGGTCGTGGAGCGACCCAGCGAGATCCGCAGCGCGCCCTTGGCCTCGCCTTCCGAGTAGCCCATCGCGCTCAGGACGTGGCTGATTTCATTCGATCCGCTGACGCAGGCGGAACCGGTCGAGCAAGCCAGACCGGCGAGATCCAGGGACATCGTCACGGCGTTGCCGTCCAGACCCGGGGCGACAAAGGAAGCGAGGCCCGGCAGTCGCTCGGTTGCGTGGCCGGTTTCCTGCACGCCGTCGGCGGCCAGGACCGTCGCGCTAAGTGCATCCCTGAGCGCCCGGATGCGCGCCGCCGTCTCCGGCTGCTCCGCCACCGCCAACTCAAGCGCCCGGGCCAGGCCCGCCGCGCCGGCCACGTTCTCCGTCCCGGCCCGGCGGTATCTCTCCTGAGCGCCGCCCTGCTGCTGAGCCAGGATGTTCGTCCCGCTCCGCACGAAGAGAGCGCCGACACCCTTCGGGCCTTCGAACTTGTGAGCGGCGATGGTGAGCAGATCCACGTCCAGCGTCTGCAGATCGATCGGCAGATACGGCGCGGCCTGGACCGCATCGGTGTGAAGAAGCACGCCCTTGTAGCGCCGGACGCGGGCCGCGATCTCCGCCAGCGGCTGGATCGTGCCGACCTCATTGTTGGCGAGCATCACGCTGACGAGGATCGTCTTTGTCGTGATCGCCGCCTCGATGGCGTCCGGGTCTACCAGCCCGTACCGGTCCACCGGCACTTCGAATATCTCGAAGCCGAACTCCTCCAGGTAGCGGACCGTGTGTCCGACCGAGTGGTGCTCCACGGTGGTGGTGATGATCCGGTGGCCGCGCGCCTTGCCCGCCCAAGCCGCACCCTTGATGGCGAGGTTGTTCGCCTCGGTCCCGCCGGACGTGAAGACGATCTCACGCGCCGTGGCGCCGAGTGACCTGGCCACGCTGTCGTGGGCCTCATCCAGCCCCGCCCGAGCTCGCCGGCCGTAGCCGTGCAGCGACGAAGCGTTGCCGAATTGTTCGGTCAGGAACGGCAGCATCGCATCGAGGGCTTCGCGCCGCATGGGCGTAGTGGCGGCGTGGTCGAGGTAGATGGACATCGGTTGGATTGTACGACGAAGGCGAAAGCCGGCCGCCGGACATCGTCGCCCGGCCCACCGTCCGCGAGTCCTTGCCTGGTGACCATCACGCGGACGTTAGGCAAGCTCAGGCGGCAGTGGGCAGCCCAGGGACGGCGCGGCCGGGCGCGAAACGAGCCTCCACGCCCAGATGGACGCCTAACGGAAGGCCGGCGCGGCGACAGCGCAGGCGCCAGGGCCTCCAGACTCGCCCAAATGTCCACCTCATGGGCATTCGGCACGGTCTCCCGCCGAGAGGTGTCGGTTCACGCCTACTGAGCTAGTGCAATCACGCCTATGCGCCTAGGCTGGCAGCTACTACTCGCTCCGCCCCTGCGCGAAATCCTTGCCCGCGGCGCGACGTCGGTCGTGCTGGGACAAGAGGCGCTTGCGCAGGCGGATCGACTTCGGGGTCACTTCCACCAGCTCGTCAGAGCCGATGAATTCGATGGCCGTCTCGAGGGTGATCGGCCGCGGCGGCGTCAGGCGGATCGCCTCGTCGTGCGAGTGGGTCCGCATGTTCGTCAGCTTCTTCTCGCGGCAGGCGTTGACGTCCATATCTTCCGTTCGCGCGTTCTCGCCGACAATCATGCCTTCGTAGACGTCCGCGCCGGAGCCGATCAAGAGCTCGGATCGCTCCTGGAGGCTGTAGAGGGCATAGCCGTTCGAGGTTCCCTGGCGGTCCGACACGAGAACGCCGGTGGTTCGATGCGTGACCTCACCGGCCCACGGGCCGTAGCCCTCGGCGATCTGGTGAAGCAGCGCGGTCCCGCGCGTGTCGGTGAGGAGCTGGCCGCGGAAACCGATGAGACCGCGGACCGGGATCACGTATTCCATTCGAACTCGACCGTCGGCATCCGTGCTCATCTGCTCGAGCCGGCCCTTGCGATCTGCCAGCGCGGCCTGCACGGGGCCGATGAAGTCCGGCGGGATGTCCACCGTGATCCGCTCGTACGGCTCGTGCGTCTGGCCGTCGACGGTCTTGAGGATGACCTCAGGGCGGCTGACCTGCAGCTCGAAGCCCTCGCGACGCATCTGCTCGATGAGGATGGCCAACTGGAGTTCGCCGCGGCCGAGGACCTCGTACGTGTCCGCCGAGTCCGTCTGCTGGAACTGGATCGACACGTTGCCGAGGACT
>DASVKT010000242.1:0-6197 GCA_036385235.1 Candidatus Limnocylindrales bacterium
GTTCTCCTCCGTGGCCCCGGTGCCGCCGCAGCCGCAGAACTACCAGTCGGCAGCGCCGGCCTATCCGCCGCCGTTCGCGCCGGTCGATCCAGTGGCCCCGCCGGTACCGCCCGTGGCCCCGGTGCCGCCGCAGCCGCAGAACTACCAGTCGGCCGCGCCGGCCTATCCGCCGCCGTTCGCCCCAGTGGCTCCAGTGGCTCCAGTGGCTCCAGTGGCTCCGCCGCCGCAGCCGCAGCCCGTGGCCCCAACCACCTGCGCCCGCTGCTCCGCCCCGCTCTACTTCGGGCAGATGCAGTGCACGAACTGCGGCCTGGACGTGCGCGGGTCGTGGGCGACCCCCATCCCGCCGTCCCGAGCCCGTAGCTCTACCTTGCCGATCGCTGTTGGGCTTCTGGGCGCCGCCCTCCTGGTCGCCGCGGCGGCCCTGTTCGTGATCACGCAGAACCACGGCAGCTCCACGGCGCCGACCGCGAGCCCAAGCCACGTTGCGATGGCCACGCTGACACCGACGCCCGCGCTGACGCCGACGCCGACGGTCGCGCCGACATCCACGCCATCCCTGAGCGTCTCGCCATCCGCTGCCGACGAGAACGCAACCGCCGAGCCGAGTCCGGCTGGCGCGTGGAAGTCATTCACCGCCCCCGACGGCACGTGGACAGAACAATTCCCGGGCGCGATCGCCCCATCCAAGACAACCAACCCCGTAGGCAGCGGCTCAAGCGCCACGACCGAGACGATCTACTCCGTGTCGGTTGGAGGCGCCGGATACGCCGTGGCGTTAATGGACGTCACTCCCTCGCTGGTGGACGGCCAGGACCCAGACGCGCTCCTTAGCACGATGCAGATCTCCATGGCGGCGGCCCTCAAGGGCACCAACGTGTCCTCGACCTCTACCACTGAAGGCACTTATCCGGCGCGGGACGTGACGATGGACGCCATGGATTTGAAGATCAACATGCGGATCTGGTTCGTGGGGACCCGGTTCTATATGCTCCTGGTCACACACTCGCCGGCTCTGGCGGCTTACCCGCAGCATTTCTTCGCGGCGTTCACCCTGAAGTAGCCCTTCCGGCGACTCCGGCTTTCCAGCGTTACACTCGATAAGGCCCCTCGGCCTGCATCTGCGGCCGGGTTCGCGCGCCCGTGACGAGTGATTGATGACGCCAGAACTGGACCCGCAACAGAACTTCGGCCTCAACGACATGGCCCCGGAGACCTTCCGGGCGGCGGCGCACCAGGCCGTGGACATCATGGCGGACTATCTCGAGGGCGTTCGCGATCGCGATGTGATGCCGAACGTCGAACCGGGCACGCTGCGGCCGCTCTTCCCCGTTTCACCACCGGACGCGCCCGAGTCGATGGACGTCATCCTGGACGACTACCGCCGTCTCTTCGAGCCGAACGTGACTCATTGGCAGCATCCTCGCTTCCTGGCTTACTTCGCCAGTTCGGCGTCCGGTCCGGGGATCATCGGCGAGATGCTCACCTCAGTCCTGAACTCCAACCCGATGCTCTGGCGCACGAGCCCTGTTGGGACGGAGCTGGAAGAAGTCGTCATCGACTGGATCCGCCAGGCCCTGGACCTGCCGCTCGGCTTCGACGGCCTGATTACCGACACGGCCTCCACATCGAGCATGCTGGCTCTAGCGGCCGCCCGCCAGGCTGTAGGCATCGATGCCGCAGCCAAGGGCTTGCCCGGCCGCGCCGATGTGCCGCAGATGCGGATCTACTGCTCCGCGGAGGCGCACTCATCGATCGAGAAGGCGGCGATGACTCTGGGGTTGGGTCGCGCAGGGGTCATGAAGATCCCGGTGAACGACGCTTTCGAGCTGCGGATCGACAAGCTGGAGGAAGCGATCGCGGCCGACCGCGCCGCCGGCGTAATGCCGATCGCAATGGTCTGCACGATCGGCACGACCTCAACCACTTCTCGCGATCCGGTTGCAGAGATGGCGAAGATCGCCAGGCGAGAAGGCATCTGGCTGCACGTCGATGCCGCCTATGCCGGTGTCGTGGCCATCATCCCGGAGTTGCGCGATCAGTTCGCCGGCTGGGAACAGGCCGACTCCATCGTGACGAACGCACATAAGTGGTGGTTCGCCCCGGTCGACGCGTCGATCCTGCTGACGCGGCGCATGCCGGACCTGCGCAACGCCTTCAGCCTCGTGCCGGAGTATCTGCGGACACTGGACCGCGAAGGCCCGATCCGCGACTACAACGAATACACGCCCACCCTCGGCCGACGGCTCCGTGCGCTCAAGCTCTGGATGCACCTGCGCTACTTCGGCCTTGACGGATTGAGGCGGCGCGTGCGCAATCAGATCGCCATGGCCAACCGCTTCGCCGGCTGGGTGGACGCCGATCCGGACTTTGAGCGAATGGCGCCGGTTCCGTTCTCCACGGTCTGCTTCCGCTACCGGCCGGCATCGCTCGCGGCCGGCCAGGACGAACAAGCTGTCGGCGACCAGATCGACGTCCTCAACATCCGCTTGCTGGACGCGGTGAACCGAACCGGCAAAGTCTTCATCTCCCACACAAAGATCCACGGCCGCATCACCTTGCGTGTGGCGATCTCCAATCTGCGAACCGAGGACGCGGACCTAGAGGTTGTCTGGGACGTAGTGCGGGCCCAGGCAGAGGCGCTCGGCACCGGCGCCTGATCGAGCCATCGACCGAGGAGTCCGGGCTCCGGGCGCCCGAGGCGGTACGATGGCGAGGTGAATAACAACCTTGCCGGAAGATTCGCCGCCGCTGTAGCGACCATCGCCACGCCCTTTGTGATCGTCGCCGTCGCCGTGATGCTGTTTCTCAACCCAATCTGGGTTGGCTTCGATCAGGACCGCAGCGACGTGACCGGCCTTACCGGTTACACCCGCACCCAAGTTCAGGCCGTCACCGGCAGCATTCTGTCTGATCTTGTCTTTGGGCCGCCGAGCTTCGACGTGGCGCCGGACGGGACCCGCAACGGCACGCCGGTTCTGGATGAGCGGGCACGCAACCACATGAAGGATGTCCGCACCGTACTGATGGAACTGGGCCTCGTTGCGCTCATCGCTGGCGTATTGCTGGCGGGCGTAGCCGTGTATTCACGCGGCCGGCGCTGGTTCTGGCGAGGAGTTCAGCTCGGGGCGAAGGTGCTGATCGTCGGGGTCATCGTCGTGGGAGGTGCATTTGCGCTCTTCTTCGAGCAGGCATTTGACCTATTCCACGAAATATTCTTCCCGCCCGGCACCTACATGTTCGACTCGGCGACGGACAAACTGGTGCAGCTCTTCCCCGATCAGTTCTGGTCCGAGACGAGCGTGGCGATTGCCGTGGCAGTGCTCGCGCTCGGCATTCTCGTGGCAGTGGTCGCCGGCCGATTGGGCCGGGAGCCGGACGCCGTGACGGGCGGGGCCTCAAGCGGGGCCCCGGGCGAATCCACCCCTTCGGCCACAGCGGCGGTCTCCTGATGGGCCTGACGCTCGGCCGAGTCTTCGGCACAGATATCCGTGCTCACTGGAGCTGGATCCTGGTGCTGGCTTTCATCTCGGTTGTCTTCGGGCTGGACCTGAGTGACGGCAGTGCGGCTTCTTGGCCGGTGGCGCTCGCCTGGGGCTCCTCGATTTCGACGGCGCTTCTTATCTTCGCCTCGGTCATGGCTCATGAATTGGGCCATGTGAAAGTTGCTCGGCGCAACGGCCAGGTGGTGCCGATGGCCGTGGTTCAGTTGCTCGGCGGCCCGTACATCATGGAGGTTCGGCCCAAGACCGCGGGCGAGGAATTGCGCATCGCGCTGGCCGGATCTGCTGTCAGCGTCGTCGTGGCCATCCCGTTCGGGATCGTCGCCGCGATCCTGTGGTTCGGGCCCTTCGACAACGCGCCGGATGGGCTCCAGGCCGTCGGTTTTGTCACGGCCATGATTGCCGGATTCAACGTTTTCCTATGCCTGCTCAATCTCGTTCCGGGGTATCCGCTCGACGGGGCTCGCGTGGTTCACGCCGTCGTATGGATGCGGACGCAGAATGAATCCGTCGCCATGGCGTGGTCGATTCGTGTCGCCCGCTATGTCGGCCTGGCGTTGATCGGCACCGGCGCCGTAACGATGGCGATTTCCGATGCGATCGCCGGCCTCTGCTTGATCGTCGCCGGGTGGCTCGTAGTGAGTTCCAGCCGGTTGCTGGATCGGCGGAGCGTCGTGCAGGATCTCGTGGATGGGCTCTTCGTCAAGGACGCGGAGGACGCCGATCCCGGGTCCGTGCCGCCGCAGCTCACTCTCGACGTGTTCGCTGGCGAGTATCTGGCGGACCGCCTCGGCGCCGCCGCGCTTGTCCGGCGCGGAACTGAGCTCCTGGGCCTGATCGGGACCGCGCAGATCCGGAAGGTGCCCAAGGGCAAGTGGATGGAAACCCGGACCGAGCAGGCGATGGCCGCCATTTCCTCTATCCCGGTGGTAAGCCCTGGACTGGATCTGTGGTCTGCCCTGGAGATTCTGGAACGGAGCGGCCTGGACGCATTGCTGGTCTCCGTGGGCGGTGATGGGACGACCCTTGTGACTCGCCGTTCGGCGGCGAAGCTCGTTCACGATCGGGCCGAGGTCCGTCACAAAGCAATGGAGCTGGAGCTTCCCCGCAAAAAGGGTTGGTTCCGTGGCCGGTGACGGAGAGGGCCGGGGAGGAACCTTCGATGAAGGCAGCAGAGCGGAACGCCGCAGACAGAGCCACTTCGCCAGGACAAGGAGACCGCGCATGCCCGACGTGACCGGAAGGCCCGAGTCCTCTCACCACGCCATCGCCGAGGCGGACGTCGAGATGAGCCAGGAGACGCTCAGCGCGATCGTGGATGGCACCGTTGCAAAGGGCGACGTCCTCAGCGTCGCCGAACTTGCGGGTGTGGTCGCAGGCAAGCGGGCCGCGGATCTGATCCCGCTCGTTCACCAAACTCCGTTGACTCAGCTCCTCGTCAGCGCCACGCCGGATCGAGCCGCGGGCGCAGTCAAAGTACGGGCAGAAACCGCCGCCTACGGGCCGAACAGCGTCGAGATGGCCGCCATGACGGCTGCGTCGGTTGCGGCGCTCACGGTCTACGACATGATCCGGCACATGGAGCCGGGCGCATTGGTGCGATCGGTCCGGCTGATATCGACGTCAGACGGCATCGAGGACGAGTGGCGTCGACCCGGTGTTCCCGCCGAACCGGTCCGCCTTCAGAAGGGCTTTCGAGTGGCCGGCCGTATCGCGCCGTCACCGCAGCGGCCGGGTGGGACCTTTGGTCCGCCGCAGCGCAAACGAACGCCCTAGTCGGGGCCATCTCGCCTGCCGCGTGTCCAACCGCTAGAGTTGGAAAGTCCCGCGACTGCTGAGGTTGTTGGTTTGTCCCCCGACGTCCTGCTGCCAATCGTCGTCTTCTTCGCCCTCGGCGTGCCGATTGTCGTGCTGCTCTGGCGCATCTTCGTGATCGGCGGCCGGATCCGGCGCGAGGCCCAGCACGGCCGCACGGCCCTGGACATCGCCCGGCGAGCGGACATCTCCCTGACCGAGCTAGCCGGCATCGTCGATGAGCTACGCCGCCGCAAGACCGGCCCCGATGCCAGCGCCGCCAGCCTACGGGCCTCCGCGGACGCCCTGAAGCGCTACGCCCACGAAGCCGAGGCCGTTGATAAGCGGCTACCCGACGGCGATCCAGCCGGGCTCAAGGTGGAGATCGAGCGAGCTCAGCGCGCCGTCGAGCTGATCAGCCACGGCACCACACTCATGGCCGACGCATCCGGAGAGCACGTTTTCGAAGGCGAAACCTCCGTGAAGCGCGGCTACCTGAACCTCCTGCACGCCCGCGAGGCGATCAAGGAGCGGGCTCAAGCGATTGCCGACGCCGCACTGCTCCGCACGTCCCGGCCCAGAAGGGGCGGTTGAGGGGGCGGTAAGGGGCAGTTCTGAGTGGCCCGGCCCACTAGACTTCCCGGGACGCATGAGCGTGGCTGAGGGAAGGAGTGGCATGAGGGTCTTTCACGGGGCGTACCTGAAGGTCTTCCTCGCGGTGCTGGCTGTTTGCGTTGGCCTCTACCTGGCCGCCCCATTCGTCGGCATTTCCAGGGGCGCAGTCGTCTGGCCGGCGGTCGCGGTTCTTGCCGCTATCGTCCTTGTGGCCGACTATCTGCCGCCGCGGTTGGCCGGCAGAGCCGCGAACAAGGCGCGCGACCTTGCCAAGCAAAGACATTT
>DASVKT010000243.1:0-2876 GCA_036385235.1 Candidatus Limnocylindrales bacterium
GCGCAGCCTGCGCCGACAGTGGCAGCTGCCGTGGCGGCGCCGACAGTGCCAGCCCCCGCGCCGACAGTGGCAGCCCCCGCGCCGGCCCCGGCGCCGATCGTGCCCGTCCAGCCGGTTGCCTCCGAGCCCCGTCCCGATCCAAAGTCGAAGAAGAAGACGAAGTCGAAGCGGGGGTAGGACCGCAGGCCACCGGCGCACGGTCGCACCGCATCCCCGAGGTCGTCCCTCCAGGTCCCACTGCTCCCCGGCGATACCTCCCGTACCACCACGCCCCCCCCGATTGGGGCATGGGACACGGGTTGACCGGCCCTGGTACACTCGCCGGACACCGCGGGCGTAGCCCGTGCGTCAGCCACGGAGAAACAGGTTGGGCCTCTTGAACAGCCGAAACCACCGCCACGTTGCCATCCTCGTTCGCGAAGACGGTCGGCGTGTCGAGGTGCCCGCTGAAGATCTTGGCCTGATCGACGTATCCCTCTTCGGTCTGCTTCGCTTCGTAGAGCTCGGTATTGAGAGCGTATTCGTACGCATTACCGGCTCCCGGCGGGAGACTGGACGGCGGGATCAGCGCTAAATACGCTAGACCCAGAACCAACCAGAACCCTCGCCGGACGGCGGGGGTTTTTTCGTGAGCAGGCACACCGCCGATCGTCGGGCCGGAGCCGATGGTCCGGGGGACACGACAGGAAGGGACGCAGAAATGGGCACTCAAGAGGACGACGCACGCGCCACTGACACGGCACGTGAGGGCCGTACAGCGGCCACGACTGCGGCGGCAACCGCGGCCACTGATGCGGCGCGTGAGGGCCGTATGGCGGCCACGACTGCGGCGACAACCGCGGCCACGGCGCGTGAGGGCCGTACGGCGGCCACGACTGCGGCAGCAACCGCGGCCACGGCACGTGAGGGCCGTACGGACGGCGCTACGACCGCCGCCGACGCGGCCACGGCGCGTGATCGCATCAATCACATGCCGGGGGCGGGCACGGAGCGGGCCGACGCAATCAGCGCCGGCCGGCATGAGATGCTCCACGACACCATTCGCAAGCAGATCAAGAGCCTGGCCGAACGAGGACTGAAGCGGCCGCGCATCGGGGCCGACGCGCTCTGCGAGGCACTGCTCCGCCAGGGAGTGGACGTCTTCTTCGGTTTCCCCGGCGGCGTCCTCCTACCGCTCTACGACGTCCTCGGCGATTACCCGGAACTTCGCCACATCCTCGTCCGCCACGAGCAGGGCGCTGCCCACGCCGCCGACGGCTACGCCCGTGCCTCCGGCCGCGTCGGCGTCTGCCTCGGCACCTCCGGCCCCGGCGCCACGAACCTCGTCACCGGCATCGGCAACGCCATGCTGGACTCCGTGCCGATGGTCGCCTTGACCGGCAACGTCGTGAGCTCCCTCTTGGGCAAGGACGCCTTCCAGGAGATCGACATCACCGGCATCACGCTGCCGTGCACCAAGCACAACTACCTGGTCAGCAATCCCAACGACATCCCGCGCGTCATCGCGGAGGCGTTCCACATCGCCGCCACCGGTCGCCCGGGACCCGTCCACGTGGACATGACCAAGGACGCCCTGATGGGTCTCTGCACCGCCGAGCATCCGGAGACGCTGGATCTGCCCGGCTTCAAGCCCAACTTCGAGGGCAACTTCCGCCAGATCAAGCTTGCCGCGCAGGAGATCGCCAAGGCGGAGCGGCCGGTCATCCTGGCCGGCCACGGCGTCCTGATCTCGGACGCCACCGAAGAGCTACTCGCTCTCGCCGAGAAGGCCCAGATCCCGGTTGCACACACGCTGCTCGGCGTCGGCGCGATGGATGAAACCAATCCACTCGCCCTGGGCTGGGTGGGCATGCACGGCTGGAAGCACGTCAACAAGGCCGTGCAGTCCGCGGATCTGCTGATCGCCCTGGGCATGCGCTTCGATGACCGCGTCACCGGCCACGTCCCAACCTTCGCGCCCTACGCCCGGATCATCCACGTGGACATCGACCCGGCCGAGATCGGCAAGAACGTGGCCGTCGAGGTCCCCATCGTGGGTGACGTGAAGCGCGTTCTCACCGCTCTGCTGCCGCTCATTCCGAAAGTGGAGCCGGGTCGCCGCGACGCCTATCTCAAGGAACTCGCCGAGTGGCGGGTCGAGTCGGAGAAGGCCCCGTGGCACGGTTCCGGGGCCTGGCGCAACGGCCAGCTCTCCGCCGACTACGTCGTGACCAAGATCGGCGACGCCACCGGCCACGATGCCACGATCGTCGCGGACGTGGGTCAGAATCAGATGTGGACGGCTCGATATGCCGGCTTCCGGCGACCGAACAGCCATATCAGCTCCGGCGGCCTCGGCACGATGGGCTTCGGCCTGCCGGCGGCCATGGGCGCGGCTGTTGGTCGTCCGGACAAGGAAACCTGGGCCATCGTCGGCGACGGCGGCCTCCAGATGACCAGCCAGGAACTCATGACTCTCGTCCAGGACGGCATCCCCGTGAAGATCGCCTTGCTGGACAACCACAAGCTGGGCATGATTCGGCAGTGGCAGGAGCTCGTCTATGCGGGCAACTACCACTCCAGCCACCTGCTCGGCCCGGATTGGCTCAAGCTGGCCGAGGCCTACGGCGTGGCCGGCTTCCAGGCCACGACGCCAGATGAAGTGGACATCGCGATCGCAGCGGCTCGCGCCGTGAACGGCCCCGCCCTGGTCCACTTCATGATCGCGGAGGAACAGAACATCTTCCCGATGATGCCCGCCGGCAAGGGGCTGTCGGATCTGCTCGAGGAACAGTTCGAGGAGCCCAAGCAATGAGCGCGACGGATCCAACCCAGTCTGCAAGGACGGCACCTGCTCACACCGCACCGCCGGCGCGGGCACTCCCTGGACACGGCGA
>DASVKT010000244.1:0-2002 GCA_036385235.1 Candidatus Limnocylindrales bacterium
TCACCTCCAGGATCTCCCCTTCCCGGGGCGGCTTTCCGACCTTCTCCGACTCCACGATGATCCGGTCTCCAGCCTTGGCGGCCATTCCCACACCTCCTGGTCAGTGTCCGTTGTAGCACCGCCACAGTCGGGCCACGAGGCGTGGCTGGCAGGAAGGACGGACTTGGGCGTGGCCGCGGTGCACAACAGGCTACCGAGCCTACGGCGGGGGCGCAGGAGCGGCTCATCCGGTTCGCTTGCTGGAGCCGGACACTACGGCAAGATCGTGAGGGCACGTGTTGGGCCGGCAAGCGGCAGGGGGTCGTCACGCGGATCGCCCGCCAGGCCGAGGCCGGACCCGAGTCGACCCGATCGTGGCTCCCTCAGGCCACCATTGACTGCGCCGCCCACACGGCGCCACCGCCGAAAGGCCAACCCAGATCGCTGCCGCAGCAGCCCGGCAGCCGAATGGGAGGCCGCCTACCATGGCCGCTAGGCCGAGGCCGCCTGGCGCGAACCGTTGTGGGTTGCCTCAGATCCAAGGTGGTTCAGATCCAAGACTCGAGGCCGGCAATGGATGACGCAGCTGAGCGTCGCGCGAGCCGGATGGCAGGCGCCGCGATACGGAATCTGGTCGAGTCCGGCGCAGCGACCGGCATACCTGCAACACTCCGTGCGCTACTGAAGGCACGCATCTGGTGCCTGGCCCCCCATCAGGTAATTGATCGCCTCGTCGCTGATCCATTGATGCCTTACGACGAACGACGGCTGCTGACCGCTCGGCTGGCAGAAGAGAAGCTGTCGCCGGAGGACTTGAACCGCCTGCAGAACCTCGTCGGGCGTCTTGAGCAGCTTGGTCAAGGTCGAGGCCGCCCGACGGGATCCGTCTACAGCACCCTGCGAGATATTCTGCAATTCCTGCCGCGCGAGGAGCGGGTATCGCGATGCCTCGCGTACCTGCAATCGAACCGCTGGCAGCAGCGAGCAATGGCTTGCCGCGTCTTGCGCGACGAGGAGCTGGACGAGAGCGAGGTCGCCGCCCTCTGCAGGACGATCCCCGGAAAGCCGAACCGCCTGCTGGTTGAGCTTGCGGCTCGTCACTCCGGCCGGCTGAGTGCCGCCGACGCGCTGGAGATCGTCTTACCTCGTCTGGACAACGAGTATTGGCAGAGCCGCGTGGTCGAGAAGCTGCTTCCTCGTCCCGAGGTGGAGATCTCTAGGGTGGCTACGGAATGGCCCCTAGCCGTCCTGTGGGCACTCGGCCGGAATCAGTGGACCGCGTACTTTCCTCTGGTGACGGGAATACTCCCGGGCCTCGAGAAGGATTGGAAGCGGCTCCCGATTGTGACGTGGGCTTTGGGGAGACTCGGCGCGGCCAGGGAACTGGACGACCTGGAGCGGAACATGCGCAACACCCCGGATTGGCGCGCCTACCGCGAGCTGTATCCGGGTATGGATGCGGCGGTCGCGGTCGAACCGCCGGCATCCCCCATGGCCGTGCAAGGGCTTCACCGGACGCGCGTTCAATGATGGGCAGCGTCGAACGATCGAGAGGCTTCGCCCTGGGGAGCATCGTAGTGAATCATCCCGTCCGCGTATTCTCATCCTGGCACGTTCGCTACGCACTCATCCCTGTCGCCAGCCGTGAGGTTCGTTGGCATTCGGCCGAGGACGGCCACTTTCGCGCGGCGCGAGGTGGGACGCTAACGTGCAGCCGTAGATATCGCTGCCCAGGTGGTTCCTGCGGATACGGCTGTCGAGCGTTGCTCCACTCTGCCCCGCGCCAACCTGACCTGCGTAGATGAGCCCCGGTCGCACCGGCTGGCCGCTGCCATCGGCGAGCTGGCCGGCGCCTTCGCCATCGGCGAACCAGGTATAGATCCCGGGCTCGGCGGTGCCGCTCAGCCGCTGCAGAGTTGCCGGCGCCGTGCGGGCGCCGGCAACCATCAGCCGGCGGACCGCTTGGTCAGGCGTCGGCAGCGGACCGGGCAGCGGGGTCTCTCTGAAGTGTCCCACGGTGGCG
>DASVKT010000245.1:0-4417 GCA_036385235.1 Candidatus Limnocylindrales bacterium
TGACGCGTCGGCGTCGAACCAGGCGACGGTGCGCCGGATACCCTCGGAGTAGGGAGTCGTGGCGCGGAAGTCGGGCACGAAGCGCTTGATCTTCGACGTGTCGAAGACCGCGCTCACCGACTTGTCGCCCAGCAGCGTGCCAGTCATCTCCGGCATGCAGGCGGCGATGAAGTCGGACGCGATGTGGACGATGCGCAGGTCCGCGCCGGCGCCCGCCGCCGCCGCGGTCTGGCGGTAGATCTCGTCCCATGTCAGGACCTCGTCCGACATGATGTTGAAGGCGTGCCCTATCGCGGTGCGCCGGCCCAGCAGCCCCACGAAACCCTTCGCGAAATCGCTGTTGTGGGTGATCGTCCACAACGACGTGCCGTCGCCGGGCACGATGAGCGGCTTGCCGGCGCGCATCCGCGCGATCGCGGTGTACGGCAGTTGCCAGCTGTTCACGACGAGCGGCACCTGCGTGTCGCCGTAGGTGAGCGATGGGCGGACGATTGTGATCGGGAACCCGTCCTCGCGATAGGCACGTATCAGGCGCTCTTCGCAGGCGATCTTGTTCTGCGAGTAATCCCAGAACGGGTTGGCGAGCGGGGTGTCCTCGCGGATGAGCCAGTCGCCGAGCGGCTTGGCGTACGCGCTGGCGGAGCTGATGAAGACGAACTGGTCGGCACGGCCGCCGAACAGCCGAAGGTCGCGCTCGATGTCTTCGGGAGTGAACGCGATCCAGTCGACCACGACGTCGAACCGCCGGCCGGCCAGCGCTCGTTCTGTGGCCGCCTCGTCATGAAGGTCGGCGACCAGCGTCGTCGCACCTCGCCCCCGGTCCGGACCGGTGCCGCGATTCAGGAGGAAGAGTTCCACGCCGCGTTCTACGGCGAGGCTAGTGGAGGCGCTGCTGATGAGGCCGGTGCCACCGACGAACAGGACCTTCATGTCCGGTCTCCCGATTCTTGAGCATGGTAGCTCGCGGTAGAGCGACGCCTGCTTCCTATGCGCCGATCAACGCGTGTGGTTGAGACTACTTGTTGAGGCTCGTTGTTCGCGCGTGATTAATTGCACAGAGCCGCGCGCCGTGCAAGAAGGCGCCCAGCTCCGGGGTGGGGCTGGGCGCTGAGAAGGGAAGCTCGGGCTGCCTCGAGGGAACTCTCGGCGGTGCCTCGAGATCGTCGAATGGGGGGACGGTCGGAGCGCTTGCGCAGCAGCCCCGACCGCCGGCGCGAGACCTAGCTGCAGGTGGCCTTGTAGAGGTACTTCGCCATCGTCGGGTCGTTCACGTTGTCCTTGGTGATGGCGGCCAGCTGGGTCTGAATGGCCTTGGTCGTGGCCTGGCCCTTGATCCCGAGGACCGTCTGCTGGACACCGGCAACGCCGATGCCGTATGGATCCTGGGCGATGAGGCCCTGGACGATGCCGGCGTTCAGATCGTCGATCTGCTTGGGGCCGGCGTCGAAGGCGATGGTCTTGACGGTGGTGTTGCTGGCCTGCTTGAGACCGGTCGCAACGCCTTCGGCATTCTGGACGTTCGTCGCGAAGACGCCGGCCAGATCGGAGTGGGCAGCCAGGGTGGCCGTGGTGATGGTTGTCGCGGCCGTCGCATCGTCGTGGGTGTACTGGACGTCGAGAACCTTGACGTTCGGATGGTTCTTCATTTCGTCGGTGAAGCCCTTGACGCGAGCGTCAGTCGTCGAGATACCTGGATCGACGTTTACGACCAGGACGCTGCCCTTGTCGCCGATGAGCTGGGCAAGAGTCTTGGCGGCCAATGTTCCGCCCGCGAGGTTGTCGGTCGAAATGACCGACTGGGCGAAGGACGTGTCGTCGAGCTGGGTGTCGACGAAGGTGACCTTGATGCCGGCGTCGTTCATGGCCTTGAGCGGCGCGAGCAGAGCCTTGGAGTCATTGGGGGCGACCATTACGCCATCGGGCTTGGCTGCGGTCACCGAGTCGATGACGGGCTTCTGAACTGTGGCATCCCATTTGTTGCCGCCGGTCACCGTGAGGGTGACGCCTTCCTTGGTGGCCTCGGCCTGAGCTCCACAGGCCATCGTGACGTAGAACGGGTCTCCCTGGACTCCCTGGATGAGAGTCAGCTTGTAGTTCGCCGCAGCGGCGCTGGCGCTGGCACTGGCCGGGGCGGTCGTGGCGGCCGAGCCCGAGCAGGCACCAACGGTGATGAGCGCAAGTCCAAGCATTGTTACGGTCCGAATTCGCATTAGCGGTACCTCTCTCCTGTCCGTGTTCCCTGGTTGTTGCGCCGGCACTCCGGACTCCCGGCGTGCCGCCTTGCGCACTGGGTGATCAGCGCCGCTCCCGCCGACGCCGGCGTAGCTGGTCGGCATAGACGGCCAGAATGAGAACGGCGCCCACGGCCACGTCCCGCCAGAACGACTGGTAGCCGAGGATCGTGAAACCGCTGAAGAGGACCATCGGGATGCAGATGCCGATCGTCGTGCCGCCCACGGTGGCGACGCCGCCCATCAGGCTCGTGCCACCGATGACCACGGCCGCGATGGCCTGCAGGTTGTCGTTTGCGTGGCCCGAGATGGTCGTCGTGGTGAAGATTGCGAGGCTCATGAAGCCGGCGAATCCGGCCAGGGCGCCGCTCAGCGCATAGACCGCGATGAGGTGGCGGTCGACGTTGATGCCCGCCCGGCGGGCGGCCTCCTGGTTGGAGCCGATCGCCAGCGTGTAGCGACCGAATCTGGTGAAGCTCAGCATCACGCCGCCGGTTGCGGCCATCAGGATGGCGACGATGACGACCAGCGGGACCTTGTCGAAGATGAGCCTGGAGGCTCCCATGTCGGCGATGATCTTGGGCAGGTAGCGGAGGTCCTGGCCGTTACTGAAGATCTCCGCCAGGCCCCATGACATACCCAGCGTGCCCAGAGTGGCGATGAGCGCCGGCACCTTGGCCTTGGCGACGACGACTCCATTGAGGATGCCCCAGGCGAGACCGGAACCGATGGCGACCATGAACCCGAGAAGGACTATGTCCCAGCCGCTGTTGGTCGGGTCCTTGCCGCCCCAGTTCATAGCCTGGGCGGATGTGACGCCGGAGAAGAGCAGGACGTAGCCGACGGACAGGTCGATTCCGCCGGTGGCCATGACGAATGTCTCGCCGACGGCGATGACCAGCAGGACCGCAACGTTCGTGGCCATGCTCCGGACGTTGAATTCAGTGAGGAACTTGCCCGGCGCCATGAAGTTGAAGAACAGCATCAGGCCGATAAGGAGCAGGAAGATCCACGCCCCGTTGGTGGAGAAAGCGCGGGCGACGACAGAGCCGACGCGGGTCTGGCTGAAGGCTTTCCAAAGCTCCGCGATTGGCGCGAGCCGGCTCTCAACCGCTCTGCGGACGGGCCCGCCACGGCTCCTACGGACGGCGGTCACGCTGCTCCCTCTTCGGCGAGGCCGCCCGTCATAGCCAACACGAGCTGTTCAATGGTGGCGCCCTGACGATCGAAGCGGGCCACGCGCCGGCCGAGCCGGAGGACTTCGATGCGGTCGGCGATTTCGAGGACCTGGCGCATGTTGTGGCTGATGAGGACGGCAGCCACGCCGCGATCGCGGATCCTCTTGACGGTCTCGAGGACCCGGGCGGTCTGGATGACACCGAGAGCCGCGGTCGGCTCGTCGAGGAATACGACCTTGCTGGCCCAGGCCACCGAGCGTGCCACGGCAACGCTCTGGCGCTGGCCTCCGGACAGGTTTGCGACGGCACTCTGGGCGTTCTGGAGATCCACCCCCAGTTCCCCGAACGCTTTGCGGGCCCCCGTCCGCATCGCCCTGTTGTCCAGGAAGCCGAGTCTGCCCAAAAGGCCGGGCATCATGATTTCGCGGCCCAGGTACAGGTTGGCGGAGCCGTCCAGGTCGGGCGCGAGGGCGAGGTCCTGATACACCGTCTCGATGCCAAGCTGCATGGCCTCGGACGGCGAACCGACGTGGATCGGCTGGCCCTCCAGGAGTATCTCCCCTTCGTCCGCCTCCTCGGTACCTGCCAGGATCTTGATGAGCGTGCTCTTGCCGGCGCCGTTGTCGCCGATGAGGGCGACTATTTCGTTTGGGTAGACCTCGAAATCGCAGCCGCGCAGGGCTTCGACGTGGCCGTAGCTCTTGAAGATGCCACGCGCTTGCAGCAATGGATCGGCCATTCGCTCTCCGGTTCGGGTCGGCTGGCGCCTGTGTCGACGCGGCCGTCTTGGCTCGACGGGCTTGTTGGGCGTGACGGCCTCGTCGAACTCAGACGCTAGGCGGACAGGTCCGGCGGGCCATCGGGAACCACACGTAGCCGACTACCGATCCGCTGCTCCGTACCTTGCTGCGTACCGGCCCGTCCGGGTTGCGGCCTGGCAGCGAGGCTCGGCGCGGGTGGCGAGGCTCGGCGCGGGTGGCGAGGCTCGGCGCGGTGGCGCGGCTCGGC
>DASVKT010000246.1:0-1696 GCA_036385235.1 Candidatus Limnocylindrales bacterium
GTCATCAAGGACCGCAAGACTGAGGGCAACCGCGAGTACGACCAGATCCGCCGCCAGGGCTTCGCCCGCGTCCGGGTGGACGGCGAACTGATGGATCTCACCGAGGCGCGGCCGCTGGACAAGTACAAGCGCCACATGATCGATGTCGTGGTGGATCGTTTCATCGTCCATCACGCGGAGATCCCGGCCGATGCGCCCCGCGATGCCGCCGGCCGGGCGCTGGATCCGGAGACCAACGAGCCGATCAAGCCGCCGGACGTCACACGGCTGGCGGACTCGGTTGAGACCGCGCTTCGTCTGGGCGAAGGCGTGGTTCTCGTCGCCCCGGTTCCGCGCGAAGGCGAGCCGCCGGCCTTCGAGGAGCGCCGCTACAGCGAGCGCTATAGCTGCCCATACGACGGCACCACTGTGGATGAGATGGAGCCGCGCAGCTTCAGCTTCAACTCGCCCCACGGCGCCTGCCCGGACTGCACCGGTATCGGTAGCCGGCTGGAGATAGATCCGGATCGGGTCATCCCCAACAAGAACCTGTCGCTCGCTCAGAACGCTCTGGTGCCGTGGGCCCGTATGCCCATGGAGAACTCCTGGCACGGCAAGATCATCGAAGCCGTCTGCCGGGAACACGGCTGGGACTTCAACGCTCCGCTGAAGGATCTGCCACCGGAAGCGTTGGACTACATCCTCTATACGGGCCGCGGCGAGAAGGTCGTGATCGGCTATCGCCACGAGCGAGGCGAGAACACCTACGGCGCCACGTTCGAGGGCACCATCCCCAACCTGGAGCGTCGCTTCCGCGAGACGGAGTCGGAGTTCATCAAGTCGGAGATCGAGCGATATATGGTCGCCCGGCCCTGCCCCACCTGCGTGGGCAAGCGGCTCAAGCCGGAGATCCTAGCCGTCACCGTGGATGGGCGAAACATCTGGGATGTCTCGACGCTGTCGATCTCGGCCGCGTGCGAATTTGTGTCCGGTCTTCCCGAGCGATTGACGGAGCGCGAGCAGACGATTGCGCGGCAGGTGCTCAAGGAGATCTCGGCCCGACTGGGCTTCCTGCTGGACGTCGGGCTGGACTACCTCACTCTCGATCGGACGAGCCAGACGCTCTCGGGCGGCGAAGCCCAGCGCATTCGGCTGGCCACCCAGATCGGTTCGAGCCTGATGGGCGTTCTCTACATTCTCGATGAGCCGTCGATCGGCCTGCACCAGCGCGACAACGCCAAGTTGATCGCCACGCTGACGCGCTTGCGGGACCTGGGGAACACGGTTCTGGTCGTGGAGCACGACGAAGAAACGATTCGAACTGCGGACTGGGTGGTGGATATCGGGCCGGGAGCGGGGGAGCACGGCGGCGAGATCATCGCCTCAGGCAGGCTGGAAGAAATCCTGGCCGAGCCTCGCTCAATCACAGGCGCCTATCTCCGCGGGGAGCTGGCCGTTGAGGTGCCCAAGACGCGCCGCAAGGGAAGCGGCCGGTCGCTCGTGGTCCGCGGCGCCAGGGAGCACAACCTCAAGAATCTGGACGTGAAGTTCCCGTTGGGGTGCTTTGTGGCCGTAACCGGCGTGTCCGGATCGGGCAAGAGCACGCTCGTCTCGGACGTTCTCTTCCGGGCGCTTGCTCACGAGCTCAACGGTTCGCGCGAAAAGCCGGGCGCCCACGACGCGCTGGATGGCCTGGACGCCATCGACAAGGTCATCG
>DASVKT010000247.1:0-5555 GCA_036385235.1 Candidatus Limnocylindrales bacterium
CGAGCCGGCAAGATGAGCGCCGAGGACCTGTACGAGATCGAGTCGGTCAGCTGCCCCGGCGCGGGCGCTTGCGGTGGTCAGTACACGGCCAACACGATGTCGATGGTCATGGAGATCCTGGGCCTCTCGCCCGCCGGCCTCAACGGCATCCCGGCCGAGCATCCCGACAAGGACGCGGCCGCGCACCGCTGCGGCGAGATCGTGATGGACCTCATCCGGCGCGATGTCCGGCCTAAGCAGTTCGTCACCCGCAAGTCGATCGACAACGCCATCTCCTGCGTGGCCGCCACCGGCGGCTCGACCAACGCCGTCCTCCACCTGCTGGCGATCGCCCACGAATATGGCCTGCCGCTCCAGATCGACGAGTTCGGCGAGATTGCCGACAAGACGCCGATCGTCGGCGACCTGGTCCCGGGCGGGCGCTACACCGCGGCCGACCTGTTCGAGGCCGGCGGTTTGAGCCTGGTCACACGCGAGCTGCTCAAGAGGGACCTGATCGACGGCTCGACACCGAACGTCGACGGCGGCACCATCGCCAGTGCAGCCGCGGCCACGGTCGAGACCGAGGGCCAGAAAGTCGTGGTGCCGATCGAGACGCCGCTCAAGGAAACGGGCGGCCTGACCATCCTCCACGGGTCGCTGGCGCCCGACGGCTGCGTCATCAAGCTGGCCGGCCACGAGCGCCGCTTCCACAAGGGCCCGGCCCGCGTTTTCGAGACCGAGAACTCGTGCTACGACGCCGTCCGCAATCAGAAGATCAACAAGGGCGACGTCATCGTGATCAGGTACGAAGGCCCGGTCGGCGGCCCCGGCATGCAGGAGATGCTGTCGGTGACGGCGGCGCTGTCCGGCGAGGGCATGGGCGAGCACGTCGCGCTGCTCACCGACGGTCGCTTCTCCGGCGGCACCCACGGCCTGATGATCGGGCACGTGGCGCCGGAAGCGGCACTGGGCGGCCCGATCGCGCTGGTCGAGGAAGGCGACGAGATCGTCATCGACGTCGACCGCCATGCTCTCGATCTCAACGTGTCCGAGGACGTCCTTGCCGCGCGCCGTGCACGCTGGAGCAAACCCGCGCCCCGTTACAAGAGCGGGGTTATGGCCAAGTACGCAGCGCTCGTCTCGTCGGCGTCCTACGGCGCGATCACCACGGGCGAACGGCTGGCGGAGCAACTCCAACGATAGGGGCACGCCTCGGCGGTCAAGGCCGCGCCGCGCGTACCGTCCGAATCTGGACCTTCGTTCTAGTGGTGTCCAACGCTTG
Organism: Candidatus Limnocylindrales bacterium; assembly: GCA_036385235.1. GTDB lineage: Bacteria > Chloroflexota > Limnocylindria > Limnocylindrales > CSP1-4 > Fen-1039. The sequence continues at coordinate 1,265 of DASVKT010000247.1, forward strand.
AAGCGGTCATCATCGTCTGTGCGTTGCTAACGGCCGTGTGTGCCGCTGTGTTCGGAGGTCTGGGATGGCCAAGCGGACGAGTGTCGGAACCGCCCCCAGCAAGCCGTCGCTTGCCAAGCAGAAGTCGCCGGAACGAGAGCTCGCCGAGCTCATCGAGTTGCTGCAGGCGCTGATTCGGATTCCAACGGTCAATCCCCCCGGTGGTGAGATCAAGGCGGCGCGTTACCTCGAACAGGTCCTGGTAGATGCCGGCTTCAAGCCCGAGGTCGTCGAACCGTATCGCGGCCGTGGATCCATCGTGTGCCGCGCTCGCGGCGACGGCAGCGGCGGAGATCCGTTGGTCCTGCTATCCCATCTCGACGTCGTGCCCGCTCCGCCGGAAGGTTGGACCCACGATCCCTTCGGGGCCGAGCTGGACCGCGGCTACATCTGGGGTCGCGGTGCGCTGGACATGAAGTCCATGGTGGCAATGGAGGTGCAAGTCATGCGCCTCCTGGCCGCCACCGCCAGGGCCGCCGGTCGCGACCCGGCCGCCGACCCGATCCCGGGCCTGCGTCGCGACATCATCTTCTGTTCGACCGCCGACGAGGAGGCCGGGGGCTGGAAAGGCGCCAACTGGATCGTCAACGAGCACCCGGATTGGCTGCATGCGGCCGGCGCTCTCAACGAAGCCGGTGGCATCGCGGTCAGCTATGCGGGCACGCGCTTCTACCCGATCCAGGTTGCCGAGAAGGGCTTCGTCGTCTACAAGCTCTCCGTCCGAGGCCGCTGGGGCCACGGCTCCGTCCCTACCGAGGAGAATGCGGCCCTCCTGGCGGCGCAGATCGTCACCAGGCTCGCCGAGCCCGGCCCGGCCCGCTTGACCGAAACGATCTGGGCGCTGCTTGGACGGGCGATGCCGCGTCTTTCCCCCGGAGCTCAGGCGGCGATCATGGGCCTCACGTCCTCCAACCCCGGGCGCGTCGAGACGACCCTCCGAGAGCTATGCGACCCGATGCTCGCCCGCGAGGCATCGGCGTTGATCCACGACACCATATCGACGGGCGTACTCAACGCCGGGCTGAAATACAACATAGTCCCCGGCACGGCCACGATCGAGCTCGACTGCCGCACGCTCCCCGGTACCGACGAGCCCGCAATGCGCAACCAGCTGCGCGAGCGGATGGGAGAGGAATTGTGGTCGCGCGTCGAGGTCGAATGCCAGCAGGTAGGTCCGGCGGTTCAGGCCCCGATGGAAGGACCGCTCTACGGGATCCTCGAGGCAGTGCTGCGCCACCACGATCCGGACGGTGTGCCCTTGCCGATGCTCGCCCCATATGCGACCGACGCCAAGCATCTCGCCCGCATCGGCGTGCCGACGTACGGTTTCTCGCCCCTCAAACTCAGCGCGGAAGACAGCCTGCTCGAGTTGATGCACGGCGACGACGAACGCGTAAGCGTCGAGGCCCTCCGCTTCGGCCTGCCGGTCCTGTGGGAGGCGGTCATCCGCTTCTGCGGCTGAGGGCGCGGGAGCTGGTCCGAGCCGAGAAGGGGCACCTTGGGCCCATCCGGGCCGGGTCATGCGGCCCTTGCCCGAGCCGAGCGCGAGACCGAACAATCGAGACCAACTAAGCCAGCACGACCTTGTCGTATCCAACTCGCCTGGCCACGAACGTCAGGAAGGGAAATATGGGTCAGCCTTTCGTTGTCCAAGTGCCAAATCGACCAGGCGAACTGGCCCACCTCGCCAAAGGGCTCTGCGCCCGCGGTGTCAACATCGTCCAGATCCAGGGCAGCACTGCAGGCGATCTAGCCTGCGCCCTTATCTACACAGACGACGACGGCACAACTGGGGAGGTGCTCCGCAGCATGGGGTACTCCTTCGTCGAGGGGGCCACATTGATCGTCGAGATCGAAGACTCGCCCTGTGCCCTGGGCGATCTGACGACACGACTCTCCAACGGCGGCGTGACCCTGAAGGGTTGCTGCGTCATCGGCCGACGCGACGGGATGGCCGAATGGTCACTCTCGGTCGACAACGAAGAGCTCGGCCGCGAGGTACTCGGGTTGCCGACTATCCACAGGCTGGTCGAAGCGGCGCCACGACAATAGCGCGGAGCCGGCCGGCGAGGTGCCGGGAGCGGCTTGGCCGTATCTGTCCCGTCGCGTCAAGCCCGGTCAGCGTGGCCTCTGCTTGATCAGGCGACCTCGGCGCGACATCGCATGCGTCGAGAGGGCCGCGACGCCCATGGCCACGACCGCCCGTTCCGCTGTAGGTAGCGGCCGGACTATCGCGAGAAACTCCTCGGCGCGGGCCCGATCAACCAAACCCAGAAGAGCCTGCCCCCGACCCGTGAGGACCAGCGTACGCTGCCGCCGATCTTCGACGTCTTGCCGTCGCTCGACGAGTTGCCGCTGGACCAGGCCGTCCGCAAGCCGACTCACCGCCGACGGAGAGCGACCCAGAACGTCTGCCAGATCAGCCACCGTCATCGTTCCGCCGTCCGCAAGGGCATAGAGCGCAGCCAGCTGCGTAAAGCCGAGGCCCAGTTCGCCCAACTGGGCGGCGAAGCCGATCACCAGATCGCGCCAGATGGCACGACCCATCGCGATGCGTTCCGACAGCTCGCGCGGGTTCTGGAGGCGATGCCGGGCCGCCTCGACCGGCGCCGAGAGCAGCTCTCGAGCCGCCGATTCCACCGCGGTCCTGCTCGGTACCGTCAGAGATGGCAGATGGAGGAAGGGCCGGGGCCGGTCTCGGAGCAACCGCAGCGAGGCCGTCCTCGATGGTCTCTCCTCGGGCCTCGGACTCGCGTCTGTTTCCTCGAGGGCACGCTGCGGGTCGCCCGAAACGCCCTCGGACGGACCGACGGAGCCGGTATCGGAGGCATTTGCCGGCTCCGGGGGACGAGTGGCGAGGCTGGGGAGTTTGGGTCGGAACTGCGGCATGACGCCTTCAGCGTACGACGTATCGGCCGGTGCATGCAAACCTGCACACACTTTCCTTAGTGGAACTCATCACCAGGCTTACGATTTGCGCACAAAGGCCGCCAGGTAGCGGCTGCATGCCTCGCGGCTCCCCGGGCCCGGACGACACGCCGGTCTGGTTTGCGCATGGCGACCCGAAGGAGACCAGTCAGAGACCTATGGATCGAATCGCGTTCGTGTTTCCGGGACAAGGATCGCAGTCGGTTGGGATGGGCAGACTTCTCGCCGCTGCATCGCCGGCGGCAGCGGCCGTCCTGGCGGAGGCGGACGAGGCCCTCGGCGAGTCGATCAGCCGCCTCGCCTTCGATGGCCCGGCCGAACAGCTCGACCTCACGGCCAACTCGCAGCCGGCCCTGGTGGCGGTTTCAGTAGCGTTCCTGGCCGCTCTCCGGGAGGGCTGGGCTGCGGCGGGCGTGACTGCCTCTACTCCGGCGTACGTGGCGGGTCACTCGATGGGTCAGTACAGCGCAATGGTCGCTGCCGGGGTGATCTCCTTCGCCGACGCGGTGCGCCTGGTCCGCGAGCGAGGCCGTCAGATGCAGGCATCGGGTCAAGGCCGCTCGGGCGCGATGGCGGCGGTCATCGGACTGGATAACACCCGCCTCGACGATCTCCTCGCGCTCGGCACTCCGTTTGGCAGCCTGACCGTGGCAAACCGCAACGCACCCGGGCAGGTCGTCATCTCCGGCGATCGCACAGCCGTGGAAGCTGCCGCCGCAGGCGCCAAGGGCCTCGGCGCTCGTCTGGTCAAGGTTCTGCCGGTCTCGGTGGCAGCTCATTCCTCGCTGATGGCCGAGGCGGCTATGGGGATGGCCCGCGTTCTCGAGCCGATCGCCTTCTCCGATCCCCAGATCCCGATGTTGACCAACTACGACGCGCGACCCATAGCCAATGCCTCAGCCGCCCGGGTCGAGCTCATCGAGCATCTGACGCGCGGCGTGGACTGGGTCTCGGCTGTCGAGAGGATGAGCGCCGGCGGCGTCACGACATTCATCGAGGTCGGGCCGGGCAAGGTATTGACCGGTCTGATCAAACGTATCGCGCCGTCCGCCACAGCCATTGCCCTGGACGACGCCTCGGCTCCCGGCGGGATAGCCATACCGTTTATCGAATCCAACTCTCCGGCCGCCCCCTAGACCACAGGCCGGATCCGGTTCCGGCATCAGCCTCAAGGAGGAACAAGACCCAGTGCGCAAACCCGACTACAAGAGACGAGTCGCCATCACCGGCCTCGGAGTCATCAGCTCGGTCGGCAACGACAAAGACGCCGCGTGGCAGAGCCTGGTCGATGGCCGCAGCGGCATCGGCGAGATAACTCGTTTCG
>DASVKT010000248.1:0-1699 GCA_036385235.1 Candidatus Limnocylindrales bacterium
GAAGATTGCGTTCGCAGCCAGTTGGGCCGTGCAGCCGCGTGCGGTTTCGGCCAGACTTCGGACGCAGCGGCGGGAATTGCCGGCGGATGGTTCGAGGTAGGCCGCTACTCGCTCAGCCGGCGAGAGCGGTCTCAGGAGGACGCGACATGGGCATGGCCAACCTGCAGCGTATGGCGATGCAGATGCAGCAGCAGATGCTGCGGGTTCAGGAAGAACTGGCGGAAGCCAGGGTCGATGGTTCCGCCGGGGGCGGTGTCGTAAAGGCCGTCGTCACGGGCAAGCAAGAGCTCGTCAGCGTGACGATCGATCCGTCGGCGGTGGATCCGGCGGACGTGGAGATGCTTCAGGACCTGATCGTGGCGGCCATCAACGACGCTCTCCGCGCCGCCAAGGAGCTCGGCGAGGCCAGGATGGCAGCCGTAACCGGCGGCATGCGCCTGCCCGGGATGTAGTTTCCTGCCGTGCCTGCCCTGCTGATCGAGCCGGTCGCCCGGCTCATCGAATCCCTGTCTCGGTTGCCCGGTATCGGGCCCAAGACTGCCCAACGTCTGACCTACCACCTGCTGCGTGCGCCCGAGACCGAGGCCCGCGCTCTTGCTGCAGCGTTGATCGCGGTGCGTGAGCAGGTCGTCTTCTGCGAGCGTTGCTTCAATATCAGCGATCGGCCGGTGTGTTCGCTGTGCTCGGACACGAGCCGTGAGCGGACGCGCCTTTGCGTGGTCGAGGAGCCGCTAGACGTGCTCGCCCTCGAACGAACGGGCGTGTTCAAGGGCCTATATCACGTACTCCACGGCGCCATCTCGCCGATCGACGGCGTGGGCCCGGACAAGCTCAAGATCCGCCAGCTTCTCGAGCGGGCCCAGGAGGCCAAGGACGAGGGGGAGGCGTTCGAGGAAGTGGTCATCGCCACCAACCCAACCCTGGAAGGTGAGGCCACCGCTATGTACCTGGCGGAGCGCTTGGAGTCGATCGTGGGAAGCGTCACGAGAATCGCGCGGGGATTGCCCGTCGGCGGCGACCTCGAATATGCCGACGAAGTCACCCTGATCCGCGCCCTTCAGGGCAGGCGTGCCATCTGACCGACACTTGGACGGCGGGATCTGCTGCACCGCCGGCTCCGACATCTGCGCAGCAAACATCCGGTGCACGGAGCCGGCCAGTCAAAGGGTGCCCAATGAGCCAACTGATAAACGAGATCCTGCTCCGCTTAGCCAAACTCGTGGCGGCGGGCGTCGTCGGGGCGATCGTGTATCTGGTCGCCGTCGGACCACTGGGCGTGAATCCGTCGTTTGAGCTGGCCGCGCTGTGCTGGATATCGGCATCGTTGGGCCTGATGCTGGTTTCCAGCAGCCCAATCTAGCATCGACGCGCGGACCGTCGCGGGACCGGAGATCAAGCCCGTTTGACACCCGCCTCAGGGCCCGATAGTATTCCGCCTCGGCCCTGGTCCGGCGGCTCTAAAGACCGTCGCCGAGCGGGTCGCCCCCCGGAGCAGCTTGACAGTGATGTGGCTGAAGCCGCATCATTCGAGAGTTGCGCCTGGCGCGGTTGTGCGTCCACGCGGGCACCTTAACAATTGAAGAGTGGCAGGAAATCCGGTAAGGATCGAGCGGGAATAACCCTCGGACTTAGTCAGCCGAAAGGCTGAAGTTTTTGTCGGAGAGTTTGATCCTGGCTCAGGATAAACGCTGGCGGCGTG
>DASVKT010000249.1:0-5233 GCA_036385235.1 Candidatus Limnocylindrales bacterium
GGTGGCCCTGGGGGCCGGCGGCATCCTCGGCGTCACCTATGTCGGGCCCAATTCCTCCGCCTATGCTCACGTGATCTTCGATGTCACGGGCTACTTCACGCCCGATACCACCGGCGCCAGTTACTTCCCGCTTACCCCGACACGGCTGCTCGATACGCGCAACGGCACTGGGTTGAGCGGTCCGTTCAGCTCGCATGTGGCCCGCACATTCCAGGTCACCGGCACTGTTGTGCCGACCAACGCTACGGCCGTGACCGGCAACCTGACCGTTACGAGTCAGACAGGCGCCGGCTACCTGTACATCGGTCCGGTCGCGACAAACAACCCGACCAGCTCGACGCTCAACTTCCCGCTCGGTGACGACCGCGCTAACGGGGTGACGGTGGCCCTGGGGGCCGGCGGCATCCTCGGCGTCACCTATGTCGGGCCCAATTCCTCCGCCTATGCTCACGTGATCTTCGATGTCACGGGCTACTTCACGCCCGATACCACCGGCGCCAGTTACCATCCGCTTACCCCGACACGGCTGCTCGACACCCGCAACGGCACAGGCCTGGGAGGTCCGTTCAGCTCGCACGCAGCCCGTACGTTCCAGGTCAGCGGCGTTGGCGGCGTACCCAGCAATGCCACCGCGGTTACCGGCAACCTGACCGTGACGAGTCAGACAGGCGCCGGCTACCTGTACATCGGTCCGGTCGCGACAAACAACCCGACCAGCTCGACGCTCAACTTCCCGCTCGGTGACGACCGCGCTAACGGGGTGACGGTTGCCCTGGGGGCCGGCGGCATCCTCGGCGTCACCTATGTCGGGCCCAATTCCTCCGCCTATGCTCACGTGATCTTCGATGTCACGGGCTACTTCACGCCCTAACGGGTTGGTCGGCGAGGGCACCCCCGGTTATCGAGGCCGCCACATATCATGATCAACCCGATCAGCTGAGGACTCGGACGCAAGGCGCCCTTTTGTTGGCCGACATCTCCGGTATACGCTTTGTCGTCTGCGCGCGTCCGATGCCCGCGGAGACGATCAGGCGTATAAGCTCCTGAGCTGATCCGGGCTGATGTTGCCGCCGCTGCAGATGAGCGCCACCTTGAGGCCGGCGAGGCGGTCGCGGATCTGGAGTGCCGCCGCGAGGGGGACCGCGCCGGCCGCCTCCACGAGCGTCCTGGTGCCCTCGATCATGAGGGCGGTGGCGCTTCGGATCTCCTCTTCCGATACGAGAACGAAGTCGGCCAGGCCGTCCCAGAGGATGCGCTGCGTGAGTTCGAATCCAACTCGAGTTGCGACGCCCTCCGCGGCGGTTCCCATCCGATCCTCGACGATCTTGCGCTCTCGCCAGGAGCGGCAGGCAGCCGGAGCCGCCGCCGCCTGGGCAGCGATGAGCCGAACGTTCGGAGCGATGGCGCCGGCCACGATGCAGGCACCGGCCATTCCACTGCCGCCGCCTACCGGACCGATGATCACGTCGATGTCGGGCCGCTCTTCGAGTATCTCGAGGGTCTCGGTCGCGACGCCGGCCACGAGGTGCGGCTCGTTGGCGGCGTGGATCATCCGATAGCCCTTCTCGGCGGAGAGGCGGCCGCATTCCTCGCGAGCCTCGTCGAAGTCCTTCCCCGATGCGATCACGTGCGCGCCCAGGCGCTCCATGGCTTTGACCTTGACCGGGTTCGCTCCCACGGGCACTACGATCACTGCCTTGACGTCGAACAGTCGAGCGGCGTACGCGATCGATTGCCCGTGGTTGCCCGTCGAGGCCGTGATGACCCCTAACCGCCGTTCGTCCTCCGTCAGCCGCGAAACGAGGTTGATCCCGCCCCGCACCTTGAATGCACCGATCGGCTGGTGGTTCTCATGCTTGACCCAAACCTCGGTCCCGACGAGCTCGCACAGGGCAGGATGGGAGTAGAGCGGAGTCGGCCGAAGGTACGTCGAGATCCTCCGCCTCGCCTCGAGCACGTCCGTCATCGTTGGGGCTGGAATCACGCTCGGCTCCTTCTCGAGACTGAATCTGGCGCGGCCGCGGCACTCGCGCGCCATGCCATCGGCCACTTGAAGTCCTGCAAGTCAGGCTGATCAAGCGAAAGGATCGCACGCCCTCCAATATCCCCGACTCCGACCGACGCTCCCGGCCGATCCTTCGAGCAGTCCGCCAGCCTGTGCCGCTCCATGCGCCAAGGCGACTCGGCGCGCGACCTGCTGGCAATCGCCGCTAGATTCCGGATTTAGGGCGGCACTCGCCAAACGAAAGGGGCCATCGATGCCCATCCGGCCCGAAGATCATGGCGTTGCGATGTGCCTCGTGCGATTTGCCTGGAGCCGGTGAAGTGACCGGGCTGTTGCTGGCCGCTATCCTGGCCAATCTGGCGGACCTCGTGATGTTTCTGCGGGCGAGCCCGGCGACGGTGGCTGCAGACGAGACGAGTCCGCTGCCGCATTTGCTCGGCCCGGTGCCCGGCGGCATAGCCGCGAAGCTCATCCTCGTGGCGGCCATTGGGGTGGTCATGGTCGCTTTCCGCTGCCGGCCTCGTACCAAGGCTGCGCTGTTGACGCTCTACACCGTCGCCGGCGTCGTTGGGGCAGCCTCCGGCGCAATGGTCGGCTGATCTGCACGGCCGAGTAGGCACGATCGATCGGAACTTTCGTACTACAGGGTCATGGCGGCGCGCCGACGCACCGTTGAGTCCGCGCACCGTTGCGCCGGAGCACTGGCCCTTCGTGCACGAACGTGCCATGGCTAAGTCGTACTGCTTAGGGGCACACTCTCCCGAAGCGTTGGACCACACGCTGGGGCTAGTCGCGAGGGATTGTTGCCATGGACAGGCGGACTGGAGTTAGTACAACCGAGACCCTGGAGTCGGGACGCCAAGGCGTGCCGTCAGGACTCTTCCGGATCCTGCTTTCGGGCGCGCTCGCGGTGTTGGTCCTCGGAACAGGAGCCACCTCCGCTCTCGCCTTCGGAACACCTGTGCAGTGCACCGCTCGGGCACAGGCCACGGTGTTTTCGCCGTGGGGTGACAAGGCCAGCTACTTCCTCGTTCCGAACGGCGACTTCGAGAACGGATCGGTCGACTGGGCTCTCTCCGGCGGGGCCAAAGTGGTCTCCGGTAACGAGACCTACTACGTCGATGGGGCCCGCGACTCGCATAGTCTCCAGCTTCCCCCGAACTCGTCGGCGGAGTCGCGCACTGTTTGCGTCGCCTTGGGCGAGGAGAAGATCCGCCTGTTCGTGAACAATCCCCACGTCTCGGGCGCCATCCTCCACGTCGATGCCATCGTCCGTAATCCCACGAACGGAACCATCGGCACCACGTCGTTTGACGTCAATGGCGACGTTCAATCGCCCGCCTGGGCACCGACGATGCAGTTCAGCATCCCCAAGATGTTCAGCGGCACCGGCACCGAGGAGCTCACGCTTCGGTTCACGCTGCGCGGCACATCTGCAACGTGGGGGATCGACGACGTCTATATCGATCCCTTCAAGTCGTACTGAGACAGCAACTGCCACGACGGTAGCCAATGACAGCGATCGAGGTTGACCACGCGGCCGGCGCAAGCCCCGGCCGACGGAACCGCAGCCCCAATCTGACAGGGCCCACGGCGGCCGAGCGCGCCCCCAATCTGATCGCGGCGATCAGCGAGGCGACGGCAATTCGCGAAACCAGGGATCGCGCGCATGCGGAAATCGCCGTGCCCGATCGGATGTCCGGGCTGCTCACCGGCGGATCGTTCGTCCTCGCGTTGACGGTCTGGCTGATCCTGGTGCCGCCGGCGACCATTCCTCTGGCCCTACTGGGGGCGTGCATATTGGCGCACGTTGCGGCCGGATCTATCGAGTTCGAGATCGGTCCAGGCTCCGCGGTGCCGACCACGCCCGTCCTCTACGTTTCCCTGTTCCTCTTGCCGCCGCAGCTAGTGCCGGTGGTTCCGCTCGCCGGGCTTATTGGTGCCGCCTACCTTGCCCGCCTTCGCGACCCGGGGCGCCGCGAGCGACTGCCGGTCCTGGCCGGGTCGGCCTGGCACGCGATGGGCCCGGCGGTCGTATTTGCCCTCGCCCGCGTCAACGGACCGGCCTTCGAGGTCATGGGCATCTGCGCCATTGCACTCGTCGCGCAGTTCGCCTGCGACACGGCTGCGTCATGGGTTCGCAACGTCTACGGCCTGGGGGTTCCTGCCGGGAAGCTCGTCGGCGCTCTTCGGTTCACGTTCCTCGCCGATCTCATGCTGGCGCCCGTCGGCGTGGCAGCGGCATTGGCGGCGCCCGGATCTGCTGCCGCTCTCCTGTTCCTGGCGGGCCCGATCCTCCTGCTGGCCATGTTGCAGCATGATCGCGAGCACCAGATCGACAGCGCCGTCGTCCTGAGCGAGGCTTTCACGCGCAGCGCGGACCGAGCCAGGCGCGACGCCCTGACCGGGCTTCGCAACCGTCTCGCCTGGGAGGAGGCGGTGGCCAAAACCACCGAAACGCCGGGACCAGTCGGCGTGGTGCTTGCTGACGTAGACGGCTTGAAAGCAACCAACGACGCTCTGGGCCACGAAGCCGGCGACCGCCTTCTCATTGCGGTCGCAAATGCCATCTCGAAGGCGACTCCGTCCGAGGCCGGCGCGATGGCCGCGCGATTGGGCGGCGATGAGTTCGGCATCCTCCTGCCGGGAGCCCTTTCAGGTCGAGCAGCCAGGATCGCCGAAACGCTGCGGCGCTCCCTCGACGGCGCGGAAGGATCGCCCGTGGATCGGCCCGTCAGCGCGTCGATCGGCTTCGGGCTGGCCGGCAGCGGCGACATGGTGTTGTTTGCCTTCGCGGAGGCCGACCGCGGTCTGTACGAGGTCAAGGCTCGACGGAGCGTGGGCCGCCGCTGACCGCGCGGGGCTGGACCGGGTAGTCGATCTGGCCTCCCGCGTTTCCGGCGTTGCCCTGCGCGACGAAGAGTCGGCTCAGATCCTCAGGTCGAGCAGCCGGCTCTTTCCAGCGGTCATCGTCGGCACTCCTTCCTTACGAGCGCCGTGGCGGTCAGTCGACCCAGCGAGCGTCGCGCATCACATCGCGGTTCTGCAGCTCGCCGTAGCCGCGATAGGCCTGGATCCGCACCGGCCGCAGGCGGAAGAGTTTCCAGTCTCCGTCCTCCTCGGCGGGGTCCCAACCGACGGCAGCGGCGAACCCGCTACCGACTTCGGCCGCGGAGTCACCTACAGGTCGACTGTCCAGGAGCTCCACGTCGATCATGATCACGTCGT
>DASVKT010000250.1:0-13269 GCA_036385235.1 Candidatus Limnocylindrales bacterium
CCTGGCAGTCAGGAGGGCCGAACGCGCAGTCAGGCTGTCCTACAGCGCACGGGAGAGGGGGGAAGTGGAGCGGGAGACGGGGTTCGAACCCGCGACATTCAGCTTGGGAAGCTGACACTCTGCCAACTGAGTTACTCCCGCTCGGAGCAGGGGGTAGTTATAGCAGATTGGGCGCGAAGGGCGAGGCCGAGCGGACGAGATTGGACTCGCGCGGTCGCCCTCGCCATTGAAGCGCGCTCGCGCCTACTCGCTCCTCAGTTCGTCCAGCAACTCGCCGTCCGGCCCTTGCAGCTGCATCAGCAACGGGACCGTGCCCAGAGCGTGAGTGGAACAGCTGAGGCAGGGGTCGTAGGCCCGAACGAGCGCCGAGACGCGGTTGACGGCGCCCTCCTGGATCTTGTTGCCGTCGACGAACCGCTTGGCCACCTGCAGGATGCCGCGATTCATGGCCAGGTTGTTGTGGCCGGTGGCGACGATCAGGTTTGCCCAAGTCATCGCGCCGTCGTCGTTCACTTTGTAGTTGTGGATGAGCGTGCCGCGGGGCGCCTCGATGATCCCTACGCCCTCGAGGTTGTTGACCCCCGCGTGGGCGCGGATCTTTGTATCGAGAATGGCCGGGTCGTCGAGGAGTTCGCGCATGCGCTCCATGGCGTACATGGCTTCGATGAGCCGGGCGTAGTGGTAGTGGAAGCCGCTCTGAACGATCCGGCCGAGGCGCTGGCGGTACTCCGCGAGCTCCGTGTCGGCGTCGGGCGTGCCGCACTTGTCGGCGACGTTGAGGCGCGCCAGCGGGCCGACGCGGTAGATGCCGTCGGGGAAGCCGATCGGCTTGAAGTACGGCGCCTTCAGGTATGAGTCGGTGAGCGATGCCTCGCCGATGTACTCCGCGTAGTCGTCGGGCTTCACCTGGTCGGCCACGATGCTGCCGTCGGAGCCGACGAAACGCAGGTTTCCGTCGTAGAGCCGCAACGAGCCATCCGGCCCGACAAGACCGCAGTACATCGTGGGGAAGTTGGAGAAGGAGTCGATTTCGTTCGGGAAGCCGTCCAGCGCCTTCTTCCACAGCGCGAGCGTCCGCTTCACGATGGCCATAGCTTCGGGCCACTCGGCCAGAGTCTTCTCGCGCGCCTGCGGGTCGAACGGGACGTTCACTCCGCCGGGCACGATCCACGAGGGGTGGATCCGCTCTTTGGCGAGCCGCTCGATTACCTGCTGGCCGAACTTGCGCAGCGCGATCCCGTCTCGAAGCGCATCCGGATGTTCTGCGAGCAGACCGGCGACGTTTCGCTTGGCCGGATCGAAGTCCATGCCGAGCAGCAAGTCCGGCGCCGAGAGGTGGAAGAAGGACAACGCGTGCGACTGCACGAACTGGGCGCAGTGGACCAGTTCGCGCATCTTCGCCGCCGTCGCCGGGATGCGCACGGCCATGATCGCGTCGCAGGCCTTGGAAGATGCGAGCAAGTGGCTGATGGGGCAGATGCCGCAGATGCGCGCCGTTATGGACGGCATCTCGTAATACGGCCGCCCCTCGACGAATTTCTCGAAGCCGCGGATCTGGGTCACATGGAGCTGTGCGTCTGTGACCTGGCCCGCGTCGTCCAGGTGGATCGTGATCTTGGCGTGGCCCTCGATGCGCGAGACGTGCGGGATCGTGATCGTTCTCTTGCCCGGCATGTTGGCCTCGGGTTCCACTGATGCGGCTGCGGTTGGCGGCGTCGTCTTCTTGGTCGTCATGTCGTCCTACCCGAACCGCAACTTGGTGCCCAGGTCCGGCTCGCGGCCTTCCAGCAGTTCGCCCAGGACGTAGAGAATCGCCTCGGGCTTGGGCGGGCAGCCCGGGACGTGGATGTCCACCTTGATCGCCGATTGCAGCGGTCCTGCCTGTTTCAGCAACGCCGGGACGCCGTCGGTGGGCACGCCCGGCTGGACTGTTGCGCCCTCCACGTAGACGCGTTCGAGCAGCCTGGCGGTGGGGATGCCGTTCCGCATCGACGGCACATTACCGGTCACCGCGCAATCGCCGAGCGCGATCACGAGCTTGCTCCGCTCCCGCGCGGTTCTGGCGAGTTCGAGGTCGTCCTGGCTGCTGACCGCGCCTTCGATCACCGCGACGTCGACGCCTTCGGGCCATTCCTGGGCATCGACAAGCGGGCCGAACACTATGTCCGCCTTCTGGAGGACGGCCACGATCGCCTCGTCCATGTCCAGCAGCGACATGTGGCAGCCCGAGCAACCGTCGAGCCAGCACGTGCCGATCCTGACCTTGTTCACTGTCGTGTCGTCCATCATCGGCTCCCGCGCTCGGACGTCAGTCGGCCGACCGTCGCCGGCGTCTTGGTCATCTCTTCTACCGCCCAGCCCTTCTCGGCCATCGCGCCGGTCGGGCAGGCCTGGACGCACTTGCCGCAACTTGTGCAGCTCGTTGCCTCGCCCCACGGCCGCTTCAACTCCGATACGAGCCGCGACTGGATACCGCGCCCCGACACGTCCCACACGTGCGCTCCCTCGATCTCGGCACAAGTCCGCACGCAGCGCGAGCACAGGATGCAGCGGTTGTGGTCCAGCACAAAGCGTGGATGCGTGGTGTCGACCGGAAGTTTCGGGAAGTTGTACGGGTAGCGGATGTGAGTGACGCCGTGCTCTTGCGCCAGGGCCTGCAACTCGCAGTGGCCTGAGGATACGCACACGGCGCAGGTGTGGTTGCGCTCGGCGAAGAGCAGCTCCAGTGCGATCTTCCGGTAGCTCTGGAGTTGCGGCGAAGTCGTTGTGACGGCGAGACCCTCGGCCACGGGGGTCGTGCAGGCCGGTAGCAATCGTGCCACACCGGATACCTCGACCATGCACAACCGGCAGGCGCCGACCGCGCTCAAGCCTTCCATGTAACAGAGCGCCGGGATGTACTTGTCGTTCTCTCGGGCCGCCTGGAGGATCGTCTGGCCGGGATTGGCGGCTATGACCTGACCGTCAATGCGGACTTTCACCTTCTCGGTCAAGGTGATCCCTACCTTTCGACGCTGCGAACATCGCAGCGCAAGCAACGGGAGGTTTCTTCGAGGGCCGCCGCTGCGGTGAGGCCGAGCGAGACCTCGGCGTACGACTGGACGCGTTGGGCGGCGGGCGCCTCGGCGGGTACGTGGCGGCTGTAGTCGCTGGGGGTCTCGGGCGGTTTCATCTCGTAGGTGAACGCCGGCAGCAGGTTCGGGAACTCATCCAGATCCATCAATCGCTTGTGGATGTTTCGGGCGGCCTTCTTGCCGATGCCCATCGCGTTCGAAACGTTTGAGGCACCTGTGATGAGGTCGCCACCCGCATAGAAGCGATCGCGGCTCGTCTCCAGCGAGTAGCGCTCGACCTCCAGCGTGCCATTCTCCTTGACCGTCAGGCCCGAGGCCTTGCAGAAGTCCGGGTCCACCTTTTCGCCGACTGCCAGAACGACGCTGTCGCAGTTCATGCGGATCACTTCGTCCGTGGGGACCGGCCGGCGGCGACCCGAGGTATCGAACTCGCCGAGCTTGGTCCTGACCGCCTCGATCGCGACGACTCGGCCGTCCTTGTCGCCGACGATACGGTGCGGCGCCAGGAGATAGGCGAATTTCACGCCTTCGCGCTCGGCCGCCTCGATCTCTTCCGGAATGGCCGGCATGTCCTTGCGTTCGCGGCGGTAGACGATCGTTACGTCGGCGCCCAATCGGCGGGCCGTTCGCGCGGAGTCGACGGCGGCGTTGCCGCCTCCAATTACCACGACGTTCTTCCCGACCGGAACCTGCTCCTCGCGCGAAACGGATTCGAGGAACGGCAGCGCCGGGATGACGCCCGTCAGCTCCGTGCCCGGCAGATAGACCCAAGCCTCTTTCCAGGTGCCTATGGCCAGAAAGACGGCGTCGTACTGGTGGCCGATGTCGTTGAGGGTGAGGTCCTCGCCGACGTTCACGTTGAATTGGAACTTGACCCCGACACGCTCGATCAGCTCGATTTCCTTGTCCAGCACGGCCTTTGGCAGGCGGTACTCGGGCAGGGCATAGCGCAGCATGCCGCCGGCGGCGGGGCGAGAGTCGTAGATGGTCACGTCGTGACCGAGAAGGGCCAGGTAGTAGGCGCAGGTGAGACCGGTAGGGCCGGCGCCGACGACGGCGATCTGATGCCCGCTCGGCTCGAATTTCTGCTCCAGTACACGGCCGACCATCTTCTCGAACTTGTCGGACAGGAAGACTTCATCGGCGATGCGGCGATGCACATCGCGCATGTTCACCGGCTCATCGATGGCGGCGCGACGGCAGCGGTTGTCGCAGGGGTGCTGGCAGACGCGACCCGTGGAGGCCGGGAGCGGGTTGTCCAGGATGACCGAGAGGAACGCGTCCTCGACCCGCCCTTCCTTGTACAGCTGCAGGAAGCGCGGGATATTCATGTGCAGCGGGCAGGAGTTCTCGCAGGGCGAGAGCGCCAGGTCCTCGCACACGCCGGCGCGGCAACGCTTGGCCACGATGTGGTCTTCGAACTCGTGGCGGAAGTGGCGCAAGCTCGTGAGAACCGGGTTCGGCGCGCTGGTGCCCAGAGCGCAGAGCGAGGTGTCGCGGACCATTCGGCACAACTCATCGAGGGTCTCGAGATCTTCGTGCGTTGCGGTACCGAGGGTGCAGTTGTTGAGGATCTGGAGCGCCTTGTCCAGACCGACACGGCACGGCACGCACTTGCCGCAACTCTCGGAGTGGGTGAACTCGATGAAGTAGCGGGCGACGTCCACCATGCAGTTGTCTTCGTCCATGACGACCATGCCGCCCGAACCCATGATCGAGCCGAGCTGCTGGAGAGTCTCGTAGTCCACCGGCGTGTCGAACATCTCGGCCGGGATGCAGCCGCCCGAGGGACCGCCGGTTTGCACGGCCTTGATGTCGCGGCCGCCCGAGCCGCCGCCGATGTCGTAGATGAACTTGGCCAGCGGCGTGCCCAGCGGCATCTCCACCAGGCCCGAATTCTTGATCTTGCCGACCAACGAGAAGACTTTTGTTCCGGCGCTCTTGGCGCTGCCGGTTTCGGTGAACCAGGCCGGGCCCTTGGAGACGATGGGCGCGATGTTGTACCAGGTCTCGACGTTGTTGATGTTGGTCGGCTTGCCGTACAGGCCCTTCTGTGCCGGGAACGGCGGTCGCGGCCGAGGCCGGCCGCTCATGTTCTCCAGCGACGCGATCAGCGCCGTCTCCTCACCGCACACGAATGCGCCCGCGCCCTCGACCATCTGGATGTCGAAGTCGAAGCCGCGGCCGAGGACGTTGTCGCCCAGGACGCCGTAGGCCCGGGCCTGGGCGATGGCGCGCTCGAGGCGCAGGATCGCCAGCGGGTACTCCGCGCGGACATAGATGATGCCCTTGGGCGCGCCGGTGACGTAGCCCGCGATCAGCATCCCCTCGAGGAGGGCGTGCGGGTCCGACTCGATCTCGTTGCGGTTCATGTACGCGCCCGGGTCGCCCTCGTCCGCGTTGCAGATGAGGTATTTCTCCGGCCCGGGGGCCTTGGCCAGGAACTCCCACTTGCTGCCGGTGAGGAAGCCTGCCCCGCCGCGGCCGCGCAGCTTGGCGGCCTTGACCTGCTCGATGACGGCCGCGGGGTTCTGGTCGATCAGGACCTTGTACAGGGCCTGGTACCCGCCGATGGCGATGTATTCCTCGATGTCATCGGGGTTGATCAGGCCACAGTTGCGGAGGACGATCTTGGACTGGCCGGCGAAGAACGGGACCTCGTTCCAGTTGGGGACATCCGCGTATCCGGAGCCGTACTTGACGTGGCCGGTCAGATGGTCCCACTCCTCGATCTTGCACAGGACGATCTCTTCGGGGGGCAGGGTGCCGCGACTGAGGCCGTTCAGGATGCCGTCGACGTGGTCGGGCTGAACCCGGTGCAGGATCAGCAGAGGTTGGCCGGGAACCCAGACGTTGACGAGGGGCTCCTCGGCGCAGAAGCCAAAGCAGCCCACCGGGACGAGTTGCACGGCCAGGCCGCGGGCATCGATCTCTGACGCGAAGGCGTGGAAGACGGCCTCGGCGCCGTTGCCCGAACCGCAGGTACCCATGCCCACGGCGATGCGTGGCTTGCCGGGCAGAAGCTTGGCCAGCCCGGCCTCGCGTACGGCGGAGAATGCGGCGAAGTCCTTGATCATCACCGGACACGCTCCTTGCGCAGGGCCTCTACCTCGCGAATGAGCGCCTGTTCCTTGACGTGCCCGCGGATTGCGTGGTCAACCTCGACCACCGGCGCAAGCGCGCACTGGCCGAAGCAGGCAACCGTGCGGATCGTGAAGCGGCGGTCCGGCGTCGTCAGCGTGATCTTGTCCGCGCCGTCGGGGATCTCTTGCAGGCTCAGCTGGAGCTTCACGCGTTCCAGCAATGCCCGCGAACCGCGGGTGTGGCAGGCGGTACCGCGGCAGATCGCAATGGTGTGCGTGCCCTGCGGGTCCAGATTGAACAGCGCGTAGAACGTGGCGACGCCGTAGACCTGTGACTGGGGGATGCCGGTGCGAGAGGCCACGTATTCGAGCGTCTCCATTGGGAGGTACTGGTGGCGGTTGTGCTCCTGCAGCTTCTCGAGAATGCCGAGTAGAGCACCGGGGCGTCCGAACCGATCGCCCACGATCTGGTCGATCAGGTCCCTGTCTTCCGGTTGCGGCAGCGTCTTGATTGGACCGCCGGTCATTGAGTCCTCCCAAAGGAGCCCGTACTGTGGCGTGCCGGTGGCACTCGCACACGCTTGGAGCGCGGCAATGACCGTCAGCGTAGGGTCTATCCGAGTCGGTGCAATAGGGCCATCCGGCCGGGAATGAATAGGTACCTTCTACACGGGAGTTTCCGTCTCGGACAGGTTCTGGTGCTCGGCGACGATCGCCGCGACCGCGTCGATGACGGCCGGAAGCGCCGCTTCGACCGCGGACGACAGATCCTCCCCAATTTCGAGAGAGGCCGCGCCGACGCTCACCACGAAGACGGCCGGCGTGGCATTCCACAGGTCGCGTGTCATGGCGAGCAGCGCGGACGGCTCCAGATGGTGAGTCCACGCCGATTGGGCAGAACTCATCGGGTCCAGGTGGCGGACCGAGATGGCGCCCGCCTGGTTTCCGTCGGTGATGTCCAGCAGAATGACCAGCGCCGCCCGGCTGAAGTCGACGGCCAGTTCTGGGGTCAACTGCTGCTGCCACAGAACACGCGCTCCCCGAAGCCGCGTGTCCTCGGCCAGGAGCTGAGTCGCGCGCCAGCCGAAGCCATCGTCGCGGCGCAAGGTGTTGCCGTAGCCGACGATGAGGACACCGTCGGCGCCTCCTTGCTGGATTGGCATTGCCCTGCCTCCGGTTCGATGGCCGAGTGGGCGCCGGGAGCTCCGGTCGGAGTCGTCCGGCCAATCATACGGCTCCGGATCGATCGCTCCGAAGACGGCCGCCACAAGCCCGGGAGGGACGGGCTTCCATATACGCCTGGCATACTCTTGCGGCACAGAGGACATTCCACCGACCCAATCGAAGGAGCAACGCGTGCGGATCATCAGCGCCGACAACGTGTCGGACTTCGTTCGGGACGGCGTGTTGACCGTCGAGGATGGCTGGACCCTCGCGCCGTCCGCGCTGGAGTACGTCCGCCGCAACGGTTTGCGGTTCGAGGGTGCGGGCGCTTCGCAAGCTACTGCCGCCGCCGCAAACCTGGCGGTCATCACGGTGGAGGGATTGGACAAGCCGGGCATCATCGCAGCCGTCGCCAGCGAGATCGCCACCCAGCACGGCAACATCACGGACCTCTCGCAGACTATTCTCGCCGGCGTCTTCGTCATGGTGCTGGTTGTGGATATGTCCGGGACCGCCGGCTACGAGGCGCTGTCCGGAGCGCTGGAGCGCGTCGGGCACGAGATCGGGCTGGACATTTCGGTCCGGCTCTATTCGGTCTTCGAAGCCATGCACCGGATCTAGGGCAGCACGATGGCACGCGGCCCCCTGGGGATGGACGAGATCCTCGAAACCGTCCGAATGGTCGGCGGCTCCCACTTGGACGTCCGAACGATCACGCTCGGCGTCAACCTGCGCGGCAGCCGCACGCCGGAAGAGGTGAGGCGGCGCATCATCTCGGCCGCTTCCGGTCTGGTCGCCACCGTCGACGCGCTGGCCGTGGAGACTGGAATCCCGATCGTGAACAGGCGCATCGCCGTCACCCCGATCGCCTGGGTCGCGGACCGGCCGGACCGCTCGTTGATCCTGGAGTTGGCCCTGGCGATGGACGAGGCCGCCCACACCGTCGGCGTCGACTTCATCGGCGGCCTCTCCGCCCTGGTTGAGAAGCAGGCCGCGCGGATCGACGAAGAGCTGATGGCCGCACTTCCGGAAGCGCTCGCGGGCACTCGCCGCGTTTGCGCGTCGGTGAACATCGCCTCGACGCATGCCGGTATAAACATGGACGCGGTCCGATTGATGGGTGAGGTGGTGAAGGCCACGGCCGAACTTACGGCGGCGGACCGCGCCATCGGCTGTGCCAAGCTCGTGGTCTTCGCCAACGCAGTCCCTGACAACCCGTTCATGGCCGGGGCGTTTCACGGCTTCGGCGAAGGCGACGCGGCCATCTCGGTGGGCATTTCCGGGCCCGGCGTGGTGGCCGATGCACTTCGCCGTCTGCCCGCCGGCGCGCCGCTTCAGGATCTCGCCGAAGAGATCAAGCGGACCGTGTTCAAGATCACGCGAGTAGGGGAGCACGTCGGCCGCGAGGTCGCCCGGCGGATGAGTGTGCCGTTCGGAATCGTCGACATATCGCTCGCGCCCACCAGCCTCCCGGGCGATAGCGTGGCCGAGATCCTGGAACTGATCGGCGTCGAGCGAGTTGGCTTGCCCGGCACAACCGCCGCGCTTGCTATGCTCAATGACGCGGTCAAGAAGGGCGGCGCCATGGCTACGAGCCGTGCGGGTGGCCTTTCCGGGGCGTTCATCCCAGTCAGCGAGGACGCCAACATGGCCGCGGCCGTGGCGGACGGCCACCTCTCGCTGGAGAAGCTGGAGGCGATGACCGCCGTCTGCTCCGTGGGCCTGGACATGATCGCGCTGCCCGGCGACACGAGTGCCCAAACCATCGCCGCGATCATCGCCGACGAGGCCGCCATCGGCATCATCAACAACAAGACCACGGCCTGCCGCCTGGTTCCGGTTCCCGGCGCCGTTCCCGGCGAGTGGGTGGACTGGGGCGGTCTACTGGGCCGGGCGCCGGTCATGGACGTGCGCAACAGAGAGACCGTGGGCATAATCCGCCGCGCCGGGCACGTTCCACCGCCGTTGCGAGCACTCGGGAATTAGCTGTGGTTGCGGCCGGGCGGCTTCAGGGACTTCGGGGCGCACCATCGATGCGGCCGTGGGACCGCCGGCCAGTCCCTCGATAGACTCGTCCGATGAACGGCGTCATCGCTCTGGTTGGTTCCGGCGAATTCACGCCGGCAATGAATGATGTGGACCGTGGCTTGCTGGCCGACACGGGTTGCGACAAGCCGCGAGTCGCAATCGTGCCGACGGCGTCCTGGCCGGACGGCGAAACCGTCTTTCTGCGCTGGGCCGCGATGGGCGAGGCCCACTTCGCCGCCCTCGGAGCGACGCCTGTGCCGGTCCTGATCCACGACCGCGCCGGCGCCGATGACGCCGACGCCGTCGCTGAGTTCGAACGGGCGGACCTTATCTACTTCTCCGGCGGCAAGCCCGGCCATCTACTGGCGATGCTGCGAGACAGTGTTGCCGGCGTTGCACTCCGGTCGGCGCACGCGCGCGGCGCCGTGATCGCCGGTTGCTCGGCCGGAGCGATGGTCCTGGGCGCCCATCAAGTTCGAATTGGCGGGCGGCGCTTTTTGCAGATGCCCGTCGGCTGGGAGGATGCGCTTGGACTTGTGCCCGGCATCGTCGTCTTGCCGCACTACGATGCCATGCCGGAGACGTTGATCGCGCCGCTCGCCCTGGCGGTTCCGGATGACAGCAATCTCGTTGGGATCGACGAGAACACGGCATTGGTCGGCCGTGACGGAACGTGGCAAGTCGGCGGCAGCGGCCGAGTGACCGTGTGGCGCGGCAGCCGCCGCGAGAGGCACCGGGCCGGTTCGGCGGTTTCGATCCAGCGTTAGCTCAGCCCTGATCGTAGGCCCGCGACGATGCGACCGCAGGTCGCCAATTGCGAGGTGACCCACGTTTGCTATCGTGGCGGCGATGGATGCCCAATCCCAGGACTCTCCCACTCTCCCGCCCCGCCCGGGCGCCCCGATCACCGCGTGGTGGTTGGGCCGCACGGCCTATCGCGATGCCTGGCAGTTGCAGCACCGCCTCGTAGCCGCGCGTGCCGACGGCCTCATCGGTGACCAGATCCTGTTGCTGGAGCACGAGCCCGTCCTGACGCTCGGCCGCCACAGCGACCCCTCTCATGTCGTTGCGAGCCCCGCGGAACTGGCTGCCAGGCACGTGGAGTTGATTCAGACGGAACGCGGCGGTGAGGTCACCTATCACGGTCCAGGCCAGTTGACTGCGTACATCATCGTGCGGCTGGCGGATAGGTCCCTCTATGTCCGGTCGATGGTCAGAGCGCTGGAGTCGGGTCTCACGGAGGCCTGCGCCGCATTGGGCGTTGCCGCCGAGCCCAAACCGGGCTACCCCGGCTGCTGGTGCGGCGACGGCGCCCGCAAGATCGGCGCAGTCGGCGTTCGCGTCGAGCGCGGAGTCACATACCACGGCATCGCTCTCAACGTCACGGTCCGGCTCGATGACTTCGACTTGATCGACGCCTGCGGCATGCCCGGCGTCGAATCGACCTCGATCTCGCGCGAACTCGGCGAGCCGTCCGAGCCCACGACCGAATCGGTTGGCCGGGCGGGGGCCGCCTTTGCGGTTGCCCTTTCCGGCGCGATGGGAGCGCAGCTACTGGGTTCGTTCGCGCCGCTGGCGGACCCGGTGGCATGCCGCGCGGAGCTCGATGCGCTGCTGGCCGAGCTGATGCCCGAGCCCGCGCCCGAATCCGCCATCCCTGCCTCCTCGCTCGGAGCCAGCGCGCCGATGATTCCTCCCGCGCCCCGGCCGCCGATCGTGCGGGCTCACTGATGGGCGCGGGGCTTTTCGAACTTCGCAAGGACGACATCACCGGCTGGTGGGTCGCCACCGTCGTGGACCGCCAGTTCCAGCGCGGCCGTTTCTCTCTGGCCGCCGCGGCCGTGGAGGACGAGCCCTGCCAGAACTGCACCCAGCCACCGGGCGATGGCGTCCGGCTGCGGATCCTCAAGGACTACGCCTTCAACGTCGTCGGCTCGGAAGGCGAAGCGCGCGCGGTGGAGCGGAACTTGGCTCAGGTCGCCATGGCTCAGGCCAGGGCCTCGGGCAGCTGGAGCACGATAGTCGCTCCGCCCGGAGAGCACCGCCCGCTCCAGATGGTCGGCGGCGAGATGCTGCGCACCATGCTTAGTGCAGTCCGGAAGGCCATCGTCGATGCCCGGAAGGTCGGCCAGACCGAGTACTTGCAAGTGGTTCAGAACTGGGGCGCTCAAGCCGGCGCGCGAACAAACCACCTCTGCTTGGACCTCTACGACCTGCCGCAGATCCCGCACCGCGTGGCCGAGGAGATCGGTGGCGCCGCGCGCTTCATGATCCGCGAAGGCGAGTGCCCGTATTGCCGTCTCGCCCGTGAAGAGCCGCGCATCGGGACGCGCATGATCTGGGAGGACGAATCCCACGTCGCGTTCGCCCCATATGCCTCGCGTTCGCCGTTCGAGGTGTGGATCGTGCCCCGCAGCCACGCGGCAGACTTCGGCACCGCCGGGGACGCGGATATGGCATCCACCGCCGAGGCACTGCGCCAGGTGCTGGGACGCCTCGCCTGCCTGGACGGACCGCCTCATAATCTCGTCCTGCACACGGCGCCGCTCAAGGAGCGCGTCGATGCGACGTACCATTGGCATTGGGAAATCCACCCGCGGCTCCGCGAGATTGCCGGCCTGGAAGTCGGGACGGGCCTGCCCGTAAACCCGGTCTCGCCTGAGGAAGCCGTTGAGGAGTTGCTGCGCCACAGGCCTGTTGGGGGAGACGCTGAGCTGCCATGAAGCTTCGGGGATCGTCGCCCAGGCGTCACACGTGCCCGGGCGTGCCCGTCGGAGTTGTTCGGCGCGCGGGGACGCGCTATCGGCTCTTCACCCGTACACCAGTGGCGGCGAACAAGTGTCTTTCAGCGCGACAAGTTGGCAAATGGAGCGCGGCGTGACGGGCGCCTCTGAAGGCACCGCCGACCGCACCTTCATCGAGCAGCTCTTTGCCTTGCATCACTCCGAGATCTACGCGTACATCTTCAGGATGGTGCGCGATGCGGACGTTGCCGCCGACTTTGCCCAGGACACATTCATCAAGGCATACAAGGCGCAGGATTCGCTCGAGGATCGCGCCAAGGCCCGCGCCTGGCTGTACCAGATTGCCCATCGAGTCGTGCTCGACGAGATGCGCCGCCGCCGGATCGTCCGCTTCATGCCCTGGACCGGCGAGAGCTACGGGGCAGCTCCCTCCGCCGAGCACCTGGCCATGGAGATGCGCCTGTCTGGGCCGCTGGCTCGGGCGTTGGCCCGCATTCCGGATCGGCAGCGAGCCGCGTTGCTGATGGCGGAAGTCAACGATCTCACGGGGCTGGAGCTGGCCGAAGCGCTGGGCGTCAGCCACGTCGCCGCCCGAGCCCTTCTGACTCGAGCCCGCGAGAGCCTCCGGCAGGCGCTGGCCGATGAGAAGCGCCAGGAGAAGGAGCGCGAGGCCTCCATTGATGCGGCCTTCGCCGAACAGGCCCGCATGATCGAACCGAATTCGTCGAAGGACAATGCGCCGAGGGCGCGACGATGACCACTCAAGTTGCTCTCCACGAACGCGCTCGCCTGCTCGCGGCGGAGTCCGTTGATGCGAAGCTGGACGCTACGGACGCCACCTGGCTGACGAGCCACCTTGATTTGTGCCCGGACTGCGCCGCAATCGCCGCCGAGTACCGGGCCATCCACTCTGAACTTCGCTCCCTGGCGGCTCCCGAGCCGCCGCGCGATCTGTGGGTCCGCACGTCGGCGGCCCTGGATCAGGCAGACGCGGCTGGAGCGGGCCGCTCCCTTGGCGCCGTCGGCAAGGCGCCCAGCCGCCGCCCGATGGTCTTCACCGGTGCTGCCGTTGGTTTCGTTGTCGTTGTGGCGGTTGCGTCGTTGCTGTCGCAGAGCCCCATAGCTCACCCGACGGTGGCGCCCGGCCGCAGTTCCGGCGTGGCCCTCGCATCCGGC
>DASVKT010000251.1:0-6078 GCA_036385235.1 Candidatus Limnocylindrales bacterium
GCGTGGCCGGGGGCGTGGCCGGGGGCGTGGCCGGACGGCGTGGCCGGGGGCGTGGCCGGGCGGCGGGCGCTGGCCCTCCTCCAGTCCCGGCCGGCGATCAATCGCGGCCAGCGGCTGAGCCATCTGGCTGCGGGGTATACGATCGATATGTCGCGGCCCGGAGCCCGACCTGCCTGGAGACCAGATGGCTCGACGCATCTACAACTTCGACAAACCGGATCGGTTCGTGGCCGGCGCTGTGGGCCAGCCGGGCAGCCGCACGTTCTTTCTTCAGGCGCGCGAAGGAGACCGTGTCGTTTCGGTCGTGCTCGAGAAGGTCCAGGTCAACATACTGGCGGAGCATCTGGCCCAACTACTGGCCGAGGCGCGAGCCCGCGGCGCGAACCTGCCCGAGGAGCCGGCGCCGACGGACATCGACACTGCCCCACTCGAGGATCCGGCCCACATCGTCTTTCGCGTAGGCACGATGACGATCGCCTGGGACGGCGAAGACGAGTCGGTCGTTGTGGAGGCGCACGCCCTGACCGAGGATGACGATCCCGATGACGACGAGCCCCAGGCGGAAGTCGTCGACGATGCGGACGACGATGCGGACCTGGAGGATGACTCGGACATGATCCGGGTCCACCTGGAGCCTCTCACGGCGCTCGCCTTTGCCCATCGAGCCCTGCAAGTGGTGGCCTCCGGCCGACCGCCCTGCCCCTTCTGCGGCCAGCCGCTCAATCCGGAAGGTCACATCTGCGCCCGCCGCAACGGGTTCATGCACTGAGCAAGACGGCCGGCGCAACTCCCGGCGAACCGCCGACCGACGGGCCGATGATCGCCGGCATGACGCAGGCGGAGGTCCAGGCGGCCGCGATGGCGGGTCGCCAGATCGCGGGGCCCATGGACAAAGCCACCACCCTGGCCCTCCTGAGAACCGGAGAGTTGACCGTCGTGGGGCGGCTAATCACGGCTTCCAACGCAACGTTCTTCTGCGTCGTCGAAGGCGCGGTGAGCGCAGCGGGCACCGACGCGGCCGACAGCGCCGCCACGGCCATCGCAGCCAGCTGCGTCTACAAGCCCATCCGAGGCGAGCGGCCCCTCTTCGACTTCCCTGACGGAACCCTGGCCTGCCGCGAAGTCGGGGCTCATCTCCTGTCCGAAGCGAGCGGCTGGGACCTGATCCCGCCGACGGTATTGCGCGACGGTCCATTCGGCGAGGGCATGGTCCAACTCTGGGTTGAGGTGGACGAATCCGTAGACATCGGCGAGTTGATCACGACGGACAACACGTCCCTGCGGCGGATGGCCGTTCTGGATGCGGTTCTCAACAGCGCCGACAGGAAAGGCGGGCACTTGCTGCCACTCCCCGACGGGCGGATTCAGGGCTGCGACAACGGCCTCTGCTTTGCCGTTGAGCCCAAGCTCAGAACGATCCTCTGGCGGTGGCGGGGCCAGAAGCTCAGGGCTGACGAGCGGGCCACGCTCGTGCGACTCCGGCAAGAGCTGGAGGGGAAGCTGGGGGCGGAGCTTGGAGCGTTACTGCCACCCGACGAAGTCGGGGCAACGGCGGAGCGCATCGATGCGCTCCTCAGGCAAGGCACGCTGCCGCATCCGGATCGGAACCGCCCGGCCATCCCGTGGCCACCGTACTGATCCCCCACGCCGACGAGATCGCCGCGCGCGGTATCCCCTCCTCCCGCACAATCGCGCCAGGAGGCTGATGCGTGCTTAGCTATTTCGAGACCCGAACCCGGATCATAGCGCTGGTCGCCGTCGGCGCCAGCGTCGCGGCCCTATTGCTGCGAGTCGGCGGCGCAGGTGGCGTAGCCATCTTCGCGGCCTCGGCCGTTGGGCTGGCCGGCCTCGCGGCGATGGTCGGCGAAGGAACGGAACAGCTGGCTCATCGGCTCGGCCCGAAAGCAACCGGCGTCCTGCAGTCCGCTCTCGGCAACTTGCCCGAGTTCTTCATCGGCATCTTTGCTTTGAAGGCCGGCCTGCTGGACGTGGTCCGGGCGGCGCTCGTTGGATCCATCCTGGCCAACTCGCTGCTGGTCCTTGGGTTGGCGTTCCTGGCGGGCGGCCTGCGCCACGGCACCCAGAAATTCGGGACGGACCAGACCAAGATGATGGCAACGCTGCTGGTCCTTGCGGCGGCGGCCATCGCCATCCCGACAATCGCGACCTCGCCGGGCGGCCCGGCTCAAGGCCATGAGGTCGAACTGTCAGTGATCGTCTCCATCGTCCTACTGGCGGTCTTTGCCGCCAGCATCCCGTTCTCTATCGGCAAAGGGCCCGTCGTCGGCTCGCCGGAAGTGGCAGGGCAACGCGAGGCAACCTGGCCACTTGCAGTCGCGGCGGCAATGCTTCTCGTTTCGGCGGTTGCGGCAGCGTTTGTCTCCGATTGGTTCGTCGATGCCCTCAAGCCGGCCATGAGCACGCTGGGGATGTCCGAGACATTCGCCGGCTTGGTCGTCGTCGCAATCGCCGGCAACGCCGTGGAGAACGTCGTCGGTGTTCAGGCGATGCTGGCCAACAAGGGCGACCTGGCCATCAGCGTCATCCTCAATTCGAGCCTGCAAGTCGCGCTGGCGCTCGTCCCGGTGCTGGTCCTGACCAGCTTGGTCATCGGCGGCGCGACCCTAACACTCGTTGTGGCGCCGTTGCTGGTCGCGGCACTGGCGCTCACGGCGATCCTGGCCGCGTTCGTCGTCATAGACGGCGAGTCGACGTGGCTGGAGGGCGTGGCGCTGATCGGCCTATATGTGATCCTGGCCGCCAGCGTCTGGTGGGGCCGGCCGATCGGCTGATGTGGTTCCGGCTCGCCCTCAGCTTCCGGTTCGTTGCGACCGCCAGATCGGATTGCCGTGACGCTCTCGGACCAGAGGCCAGGCCCCGACCAGGCCCACGTCCTCACCTAACTCGGCCGCCACAACCTGAACCCT
Organism: Candidatus Limnocylindrales bacterium; assembly: GCA_036385235.1. Classification (GTDB taxonomy): domain Bacteria; phylum Chloroflexota; class Limnocylindria; order Limnocylindrales; family CSP1-4; genus Fen-1039. The sequence continues at coordinate 2,928 of DASVKT010000251.1, forward strand.
GGCAGAGGGGCTCCGCAACCCCGTGGCTGCTATCTCCGCCCTGACCGGGCCCAGCCAGCGTTCGCCCTGGCGTTGCGCGACCGTTCCGCCGACAACGATTCTTTCCGGATTGAAAGTGTTCACCCAGCCGACGCAGGCAATCGCGAAGGCCCGGCGGGCTCGCTCCATTAGCGCCACGCAGACCGGGTCGCCGGCGAGTTCCCCTTCCGCCACATCTCGGCCCGTCAGCGGCGCAAACGCGGCCCTCGCCGCCAGGTAGGGAGATGCGCCGTCGCGGCCGGCGGCCGAGACGAGGTAATCGCGGGCCTGCCCGGCCAGGCCCGACCCGGAGGAAATGGCCTCCAGATGGCCGACACCGCCGCAGCCGCAACGCGGTCCGGTCCCTTCAATCAGGGTCACGTGACCGATCTCACCTGCGGTTCCGTCCGGCCCGAGCATCAATCGGCCGTCCGTATAGACGGCTCCGCCCAGCCCGGTGGACACGGTCACGTACATGAAGTCCCGGCAGCCCCGGGCCGCACCGAGCCACTGCTCGCCGAGGGCCGCGACGTTCGTGTCCCGCTCCAGGTAGACGGGCAGGTGGAGCCGGGCCTCCAGCTCGTCCGCCAGGAATGCGTCGCGCAGGGGCCGAATGTTCGGCGGATCAAGAACCTGGCCACGCCACGGGTTCACCGGACCGGCGCACGAAACGCCGATAGCCGGCACTCTCTGGCGAGCAGTCGGCTCCAGGTCCGCCATCACGCCATTCAGAAGATCCACGCAGGCCGAGTAGACCGCCTCAGGGCCGCCCGCCAGCGGAGTGGTCACGGAGCGCCGACCCAGCCGCTCCCCTGTTGGCAGGATGGCTGCGGCCCTGATCTGGGTCCCGCCGATGTCCAGCCCCAGCGCCACCGGTCCGCCGGCTTCGCTCGGAGCGATGGTCACGGCTACTCCTTGCCCGGGCGATCTAGTTCGGCAGACGAGGCCGGAGTCGGCCCCGGGACGGCCGGAGTCGGCCCCGGGACGGCCGTGGCTCCGCCCGCAGAGCCCAGCGCGCCCTCCACTCCCGCAACTCGGCCTTCAGGTTTTAGCTCGGCCGCGCCCGCATCTGGCCCAACGGCAACGGCCGGCCCGGACACCATGGCCACCTTGCGGCCGGAGGTACGTCCCGGAATCCGCCCCGCGAACCTGCCCGGGGCCATCTTCCCAACCGAGACAACCTTGTCTTCGTGGCCGCCGGTTTCCTCGGGATAGAGCTCGCGCAGCGTCACGTTGATGGCCGCGGCCACCGGTACACCGAGTAGACCACCGAGGACGCCCCAGGTGCTCAACCCAGCCAGGACGGCAAAGATCGTGATTACCGGATGAAGGTGCACGGCCCGGCCGATCACCAGAGGCATCACCACCTGGTCCTCGACCTGGCGGACGACGACGTACACGCCCAGCACAACGATCGTGGTGTCCGTGCCGTGGGCTGCAAACGTGACGGTTCCGGCAATGCTCGCGGCGACGAGCGGACCGACCAACGGAATGATCTCCAGAAAGCCGCTCATCAGGCCGAGCATCAGCGCGTAGGGAACATGAAGGATGGGCCCGAGGATCACGTACAGAACCACGGAAACCAGGCCGATGAGGAGCAGCTGCCCTCGCAGCCACCTGCCCAGCACACCGTGGATTCTCTGGGCCAGGCGAAGCGTGTCCGCTCGGCGCTCTCGTGCCAGGAACCGCAAGGCGAACTGCCCAAACCTGTGGCCGTCCAGCAGCAGGTAGAAGGTGATGATCAGGCAGAGCAGGGCTTGCAGTGCAAGATCGGCGACTCGCTCGACCAACTGCACAACACCGGCCGGCGAATTCGCCACGCCCTCAACGGCGATCCGTAGCTGTCTCACGAGCTCATCGACGTTGTATGTGTTTCCGGCAACCACGACCGAGTCGCCGAAGAGCTTGTGCATGGCCGAGCCGATGATGTCGTGCCCGTTCAGCGTCAGTTCGCTGATCTCTCTACCGATGCGTTGAGCCGTGAAGAATGCCACCACCGCGAAGGCGGCCAGGAAGATGGCGTAGCCCAGGGCTACGACAGCCACCCTCGGCAGCCGGGTCCGGGTCTGCACCGCAGCTACAACCGGCGAAAAGGCATACGCCAGCACCCCGGCCACAACGAACGGGCCGATGATTCCGCGCGCGAGCCAGAGGACGACCAGAATGCCGATCCCCAGGGCCACCAGCCGAACCGACTGGTCCGACCATGCCACGCCAAAGTAAGAAGGCTGCGGAGCAGGGGCCGACCCGGTCGGCTCGCCAGTCGTGGCCATCGGCAACTTCTCCTCACACTCTTCGCTGCCCGCAGCCGGGTCTCGGCACAAGCCTAACGTGGCCGCGAACACCGTCGTTTTGTAGACGCGGTACTAGTTGGTAGACGCGATACTAGACGGAGCCACGTACAAGAAGAACGGGGGAATCGATGACCTCAGGCGCGACGCTGGCCCTATCGACAAAGGACCTCAGGAAGAGCTACGGCCGGCAGGTGGCTCTGGCCGGTCTCACCCTCGAAGTCCCATTGGGGCCCAATCTGGCCATCGCTCCCATGCGCCAGAAGCGCAAGCTCCGGCCGAACAATTCCACGTCGGCTTACTGCGTGTACAGGTAGGGTCCGCCACCGACCACCAATAGGACCGAGCCGTCCTGCAGAAGCGTGGCCGTGTCCGGCCCATGCTTCAGGAAGAGTCCGCTGTCGGAGAACGTTCTGCTCTTGGGGTCATAGATCTCCGCGTCCCCGAAGCCTTGCTGCGCAACCAACACCTTTCCATCGGGTAGGAGGGTCGCGGGGGAGTCGTCATTTTTGGGCAAGGATCCGGTCAGACTAAACGCGTCTGTCTTCGGGTCATACAGCTGACCATAGCCGCCACCGACGATGAGGACCTGCCCGTCTTTGAGAAGGACGACCGGTGTGTTAGTCAGTGCCACGTCCATGGATCCGGTGGGGCTGAAGGTGCCAGTCCTCGGGTCATACAGCTCGGCCGAGGATAGATAGCCTTGGTTGTCTTGCCCACCCGCGATCAACACGCGGCCGTCCTGCAAGAGCGTCGCCGACTGAAGACCTCGAGGCACCGACATCGACCCGGTCGCTGTGAATGTGCCGCTGCTCGGGTCATACAGTTCGGCTGACGCCAGA
>DASVKT010000252.1:0-14241 GCA_036385235.1 Candidatus Limnocylindrales bacterium
ACGTCATCGAAGGTGAGCCCCAGCAGTGGCTGGCTCAGAACCGCGGCGGCCACCTGGGCCGCGCCGTTTTCCGTTTGCGTCGTCATCTCGCCTCCATCCTCACTTCGCCGCTCGCTCGGTCGACCGTGCCGGCCGATCCGCGCCTGGATGGCCGGCGCTGACCCAGTCCGTTGGCCTGGGTTGGATTGCCGGACATTCTACGGATGCGGCGGCCCGGCCGTACGATCGAACCGCCCGGCGGCGTGGACGGGCGCCGAGACGGGCGCCAGGCCGGCCGACTCGGGCCTCGATTCGGGCGTCGATTCGGGCGTCGATTCGGGCGTCAGGCCGGCCGACTCGGGCGCCAGGCCGGCCGACTCGGGCATCGATTCGGGCGTCAGGCCGGCCGACTCGGGCCTCGATTCGGGCGCCGAGCCGGCCGATTTGGGCGCCGATTCGGGCGTCGATTCCGGTCGCCGAATCGGCCACCTGCAAGCCGTCGGGCATCCGCGTAGGCTTGGCCTCCAGGAGGTGAACGCGTGGAATTGCGGCGACTCGGCCAATCCGGTCTTGAGGTTTCGGCAGTCGGCCTCGGCACCAATAACTTCGCCGGCCGGCTCAACGACGAGGCCGCTCGATTGGTCCTCAACGAGGCGCTCGAGCAGGGCGTCAACTTCATCGACACCGCGGACATCTACGGCCGCAGCTCCGAAGAGGGCACCGGCGCATCTGAGAACCAGCTTGGGCGACTGCTTGCCGGTCGACGCAACCGGTTCGTCCTGGCCACGAAGTTCGGCATGACGATGAGCGAGTCGCCGCTGGAGGTCGGCGCGTCGCGGCGCTGGATCATGACGGCCGTGGAGAACAGCCTCCGCCGCCTTTGCACGGACTACATCGACCTGTACCAGATCCACACCCCCGACGCCGAGACCCCGATCGAGGAGACGCTCCGCGCTCTGGACGATCTGGTCCGATCCGGCAAGGTCCGATACGTCGGCCACAGCAACTTCGCGGCCTGGCAGATCGCCGACGCGGACTGGACCGCTCGCACGGAGCATCTCGCCCGGCCGATATCCGCCCAGATGCACTACAACCTGCTCGTCCGCGGGATTCAGAAGGAAGTCATTCCCGCCTGCGTAGCCCACGGGCTCTCCATGATCCCCTACTTCCCGCTCGAGTCCGGGTTCCTCACCGGGAAGTACAAGCCGGGCGGTGAAGGCCGCGGCCGATTGGCCGAGAGCGCCCGTGCGCCTGAAGTCATGAGCCCGGCCAACTTCGAGCGTATTGGTGCGCTTGAAGGCTTTGCCGGCGAGTACGGTCACTCACTGCTGGATCTTGCATTCGGCTGGCTGCTGAGCCAGCCGGTGGTGGCATCGGTCATCGCCAGCGCAAGTACGCCGGAGCAGGTGCGGGCCAACGTCGCGGCGGCAAAGTGGCGGCTCTCGGCCGCGGAGATGGAGTCCGTGCCCGCGGTGTAGGGATCGGCGCGCGGCCCGGCCATCGGCGCAGCCATCGGCGCAGCCATCGGCGCAGCCATCGGCGCGGCCATCGGCGCGGCGCAAGCCCGTTTTCGGCTACGCACTGCGGGTGGGCCGCCTGGCGGCCAGGCCGTCGCGCAGCGCCTGCCGAGCCGCCGTTATCTCCTCCAGCGGATCCACTTCACAGGCCCAGGTTTCATAGACGCCGGCACAGCTGGGGCACTCATAGACCGCGCGGCTGCCGACGTTCGGGTAGCGCCGCCACGCCGGGGCCACGTAGACCACCTCGGCGAGGATCAGCCAGGCTCCGCACGAGGGGCACAGGTCGCGCGTCAGGCTTGTCATGAGGACATCGTAGGCTCGCGGGTGCGGTTGCCGCGTCGGGGGTCTCCCGTAAACGCGGGGCCGATTTGTGGAGACGCAATGTGGCCGCGGCGTCCGCGGCGCCCGGTGCCGCCGCGTTTCGCCTACCACAGCCCGGTGCCGCCCGATCCCGTGGCTCGCGGCGCCCCGGTGCCGCCCGACCCTTGTGGGATGATTGGCCTGTGAGCGAGCCCGTGAATCCCGCATCGGTCAAGGCCGGACACCAACTTCACGTCCGTCCGTCCGGCTTCGCCGGCGGCTTTATCGGACGAAATCTCGCCGTCGCGGCGCTGAGTGTGGTGCTGCTGGCCGCCGTCGGGATCCTGTTCGCCGGCCTGGAAGTGGTTCGCGTCTCACCCGCCTGGGGCTTTACGTACGACGGCGCGGTCAACGGGATCCTGGGCCAGCTGGGCGTGACCGGCCCCGCGATCGTCCTCATCTCGGCGGCCACGGCAGCCAACGTCTTTGCCGGCGCCATTGTCCTGCGCCTGCTCGGCGTGCCGGCGTTTCGGCGCCCCTCGGATTTGATCCTGGCCGGGTTCTCGGCGGCCGTCGTCCTGGATTCGGTCGTTGTCTTCCTGCTTGGCAGCGTGGGGCTGTGCGGCTGGGGCGAGCTTCTGGTGATTCACCTGGCGATCGCCGGGGCATACGTGGTTACGCGCAAGACCCGCCCTCTGATGGCCGTACCGGTCCGCATCAAGATCTCGCGGCCGGCCGCGTGGTGGCTGATCGTGCTGGCCGTGTGGGCGGGCCCGATCATCGTTTCGCTGGCGTCTCCGGCCGTTCCCTTCATGGACGTGCTGCCGAACCACGTCGCGCCGGTGGAGCACATCCGCGTCTTTGGCAGCTTCAGCACATTGACCACTTCACCGTCGCCCATCTACGGGCCGTCGAGACTGATGCTGGGCTACGTGGCGCTACTGGGTTCGCTGACTACACTCACGAATCTGGACGCCGTTCTGGCGGAGGCGGCGTTTGCCGTGCCGCTCACGCTTCTCATGGCGCTGGCCGCGCGCCGTCTGGCCGGCGAACTCTTTGGTGGCAGCGCCAGCTTCTGGGCGCTCCTTACGTTCCCGCTCACCTTCACGTTCATGCGCATCCCGGACAGCCGCGGCACAGTCGTGGTGTTCCCGTTGGCCGCCTGGGCATTCATCACCATCGCCTCGGAGCTGAAGGCTCGCCACGGAGCGGAGGCCACGCCGGCCGCCGCGCCCGCAGACGCCGGGACCGCCGCGCCCGCCGACGCCGGAGCCGCCGCGCCGAAACCACGGCACTCCCGCCTGCCAGACATCGGCCTCGCCGCAGCCATCGGCGGCGGCTTCATGGTTCATCCACTCATCGGCCTAGTGGCGGCAACGGGCGCATTCGGGACCCTGGTCCTCTACCCCAGGAAACTTGCTCGGCGACTTGTCCCAGCCCTGGGCGGCGGTCTCCTGATCGCAGTCCCGCAGGCCCTGACCATGGCCAATATCGAGACGCCATCCTGGGTTGGGGTGGTCTTCATCGGCGCAGGGCTGGTCGCGGCATTCGCGCTGGCGGCTCTCGTGGGCGCGCTGGGTGACCGCCTGGCCGGCGTGACGGAGGCCGCTGCACGCCGACTCAGCAGAGCGCGCAATGACGGGCTCCTGAGCGGCGTAGACGTCACGGGCCTCTTCCTGGCCCTGCTAGTTGCTGCGGTCATCGCCATCGGGCTGATCATCGCGGCGCAGCAGATCAAGCCGTCCGGCGACCCAACCAGCCCCACCGATCCGGCCGGCGAAGGGATGATGTATTTCCCGCACCTGATCTGGCTGACGCTGCTGGGCGCCCTCCTGTCCGTTCGCCGGTTCGGGCGGGGCTGGATCCTGCTCGGCTGCGGCATCGCCGCCGGCCTGGCGGCCTGGACCGCTTCGGCATTCGTCGGCAACGCAAACCTCACCCAGCAAGCGATCCACTACGAAGTGCCTAAGTCAGTTGAGTACTGGCTTCCGGGGATGCTCGCAATCGGCGCCGCCGGCGGGCTAGCCGCGGTGTGCCGCCAGCGATCCATCGGCTTCGCCCGGCCGGTCTTCATCGCGGCCATTCTCCTCGTCGCCATCTACCCGACCACGATGCCACTCACCTCAAACGTGCAGATCGGTGAGCACCGCGCCGCCGAGTCGGTGGGGCTGGCGTTCCGCGAGGCGGAGCTCGGCTACTGGAACTTCAACGACTACCCGGATGCCCGACTCATCATCGATGCGCCCCGACAGGCCGTCGTGGACATGCTGCGCGCGGAGGAGAACGCAGGCCGACTCGGCCCGAGCACTCGCGTCCTCCACATCGCCTTCAGCTTCCAGCAGTGGTCATCCGTCCCGATCGGCGTCTTCACCGGGGCGCTCGAGACATCCATTTCGCTTCAGCCGGAGGTCAGCATCCACACAGACGGCGGGAGGTTGCTCGGATTGGACCAGCTGAATAGTCAGCTTGCGTCCGGCTACGGCTATGTGGTATTTGAGCCGGACGGAATGTATCCGGGGATCGAAGGCGCGGTCCAGGCGGCCGGCTATCGCCAGATCTGGGCCAATTCGCAGGCGATCATCTACGTCCGGGCGTAGGCGCTGCGCCGCGCCGCCGCGCCGAACTGGGCGAAGCGGACTACCACATGATCCCGTCGTTGTCCGACTCGGCCGCGATCAGGGCGAAGAGCGCAGCCTGGCTCATGTTGCGCACTCCACCGCGTGTGTTCTGATCGTTGCAGGTCGCGCCGCAGGTATCCATCACCGCGTAGGTTCCGGCCGAGTCGTCGTAGCCAACGACCGTGACGAAGTGGTTGACCGCGGACCTGGCCGCCTTGACGTTCCAGAACGGCAGCGAACTCTTGCCGTCCGACGTGCGGGCCGCAACCACCACCGGCACCCCCATGGATATGTCCGCGTGCACATGATCTAGCAACGCGGCGGCGGTCAGCTGCGACGCCGGAACAGCCGCATAGAAGTAGTTCAGCCGCGTGCGGCCGGACGCCTCCCAGTTGATCGCGTCGATGAGGTTCTGGACGTCCGTGCTGGGTGGGTGAGCGCTCCAGTTCATCAGGCCCGGCTTGGACCACCAGGAAAGGCCCACGTCCGGCGTGGGCCACTCCACCTCGGCCAGATACAGAATCATGCCGCGGCCGTAACCGCCGCCATCCTGCGCCTTCCAGTAAGTGCTGGAGTAGTGGCTCGTCCCCAGATTGACAGGCTCCGCGAACTTGCCGGACTTGGTAGTGACTGCCGCCTTTGAAGCGGGCCAGTAGTAGAGAACCACCGCTCCCGTCCCGGCTCCGCAGAACAGGGAGTAGTTGAGGTCCGTGTAGGAGACGCCGTTGTCGTCATAGCCGGTCCGAGGCGGCTCCTGGATCAGGCCACTCCAACTTGTATCCAGCGAACGTGCGGCGGCGTATGTGGGCGGCACCGGCGCGGTTGCTGAGATTACGACGCGGCCGTTGGCGTCCGCCGAGACCCGGCCCTCCGACTTGGCCTCGAGAAACGCAGGATCTTGAGACCAGGGCCGATCGGTTCGAGTCGGGACGGCGGTTGGGCGCGCCGGTGCGGTTGGAAGCGGGCGCGAGGGCGTGGCCGTCGGCGTGGGCGTGGGCGTGGGCGACGAGTTGGCCACCAGGCTCGACTCCGAGGCGAACGCGGGCATAGCCGAACCCCCGGTCGCTACGGCGACACCGAACGAGTCCGAACCGCTCGGCGAAGTCAGCGCATCGGCGCCCGATCCGTGGGCAACCTGCCATACCAGGAGCCCAACGAGGGATGCGCCAAGACCAAGCCCAACCCAACGAAGCCACCCGCGCGAGAGAAGGGCATCCCATTTGCCGACCATGATCTGACTATACGGCACATCCCGAAGCAGTCCCCGATAAGGGCGAGTGAAGAGGCGTCTGCGACCATCGGCACATGCTTCCTTCCTCCGTCACCGAACGCCTCGACCGCCTCGCGCCCGATCAGCGGGAAGCCGCCACGGCGCCGCCTGGCCCGGTGTTGTGCGTGGCCCCGGCAGGGTCCGGAAAGACGACGACGCTGGTCGCCCGAATTGCCTGGCTCGTGGCCACCGGCGCCCCGCCTTCGGGCATCACCGCGGTCACTTTCAACAAGAGAGCTGCCGACGAAATGGCTGCTCGCGTTGACGCCGCGCTGGAGCCGCTCGGCCTGGCCGCCGGCGCGGTCCGCGTCAAGACGTTCCATGCCCTGGGCCGCGAAATCCTCGCCGACGGCGGCGAGTCGGTGAACCCACTTCTAGACCGCGAGGCCGTACTGCGGGACATGTGGCCGGATATCACCGCGGGAGCCCTCCGTCGGCTCGATGACGCCTTCAGCCGGCTCAAGCTGGAGATCGGCGTCACGGCCGAACGCGTATCGCAGGACCCCGAGCCCGGCCCAATCGCCCGAGCCTTCCTGGCCTACGAGCAGGCCCTCGAAGATGCCGGCGGGCTCGACTTCGACGACCTGGTGGCACGGTCGCTCCGGCTGCTGGAGGCTCGGCCTCCCCTTCTCCGCCGCTGGCGGGCCAAATGCGGGCACTTGCTCGTGGACGAGACCCAGGACGTGGATCGGACTCAGCTCCGACTCGCGCTACTGCTGGCGGCGCCCGCCAACCGGATCTTCCTGGTAGGCGACGACGACCAAACGATTTACGGCTGGAGGCTGGCCGATGTTCGAAGGGTCCTCGCCCTTGCCGAGTCGCTGCCCGGGCTCCGACGGATCGATCTCACGGTCAACTACCGCTGCCCAAGGCCGGTCGTTGCCCGAGCCGTACGCCTGGTTGCCCACAACCGGGAGCGGTTCGTCAAGACAATCCGGCCGAGTCCAACGGCGGAGGGCCGCTTGATACTTGCCCCGGACGGCTCGGACGAGACCGTTCGAATCGGGCACATTTTCGCCGCATGGGCCGATGTTGACGGTACGCGCGCAATCCTCGCGCGCACCAACGCGGAACTGCTTCCAGCCGCGGCGATCGCTGTCGAAGAGCGCATACCCTTCCGGGCTCCCCGGCTGCGCTTTCTCTCGGAGGATTGCCGCGTCGATGCGCTTCTGGATTGGGCGGGGAGCCGGCGCGCCGCGTTGGAGGCCACACGCGGGCGCAAGCCGCCCCTTCTTGCTCAGCTCGCGTCGCTTGCCCTGAATGGTCCGGACACCCTGGCGGCGATCGAAGCGGCCGCACTCGAACGACAAGTGCGCCGCCGTCCACGTGCCGGATCGGACCAACGCGACATGGATGAGCCACTCCCGGTAGAAATGGCCGGCCTGCTGGCCGCCCTGATGGCTTGGGCCGTTCCATTCGACACGCTGGGAGAGCTGGCCTCGGCGTTGGCCAGACATCGAGAACTAGTGAAGGAATTGCGCCGCGACGACGCTCAACTCACCCTGGCCACGGCGCACTCAACGAAGGGCCTGGAGTTCGATCACGTCGCGGTAATCGGCCTGGACGCGGGCCGTTTCCCATCGGGTCGAAGCCTCCGCGACGCGGCCGAGCCGGATCGCGCCCTGGAGGAGGAGCGTCGGCTGGCATACGTAGCCTGGACTCGGGCCCGGCGCTCCCTAACGCTCGTATACGACCCGGCCGCACCGTCGCCCTTCCTGCTCGAGGCCTTCAGCCCGGAAGAGCTGGGCCTCGCTGCCAGCGGCCGCTGAAGAGTCCCGTGGACCGTCGCGGCGCCCTACAGCTCCAGAGATACGCGGCTGCCTGCGACCCGATCGTGCAGCCCGCGAGTTTCCGCGCTGTTCTGCGTCGAGTAGAACAGGAATATCGTCCAACTGATTGCGGCAAGGAGCAGGAATAGTCTGACACCCTGAGGCGCAATCGTGACCGCCGCGAATGGGCCCTGAAGCACCGCCCAACGGACGATGGCGTCCATCAACGAGATCGCCTTGCCGCCGGTCACGCTCACGACCTCGAGATGCGTAATCCGCTGGCCAAGAGTGCCTCGCCAGAATCTCCAGCAGATCGTGAAGTAGGCGAGTTGCAGCAGACCACCGGCGAGCCCGATCAGGATCAAGTCACGTTCTGCGTTGTTCCCGGTTCCCGGCGGCAAGACGGTCGACGTGATGGCAAGGGCAAGCATGCTCCACGCCCCGTAGATCAACATGCAGTCCAGGATGTACGCGAGGCCGCGCCGACCCACCGTCGCAGCATGCGTCTTGCCGGGAAGGTCGTTGTCCTCAGTCGTCCGAAGCCACGGCGACTCAGGGCTGATCGGCGGCAAGTTCGGTCCGGGCCGGCTATTCCAGCCGCTGTTCTGCAGCCACGGGTTGATTTCGGGCGGTGGCGGCGTCGGACGCCAGGGTGCGGCCGAGCCGTCGGGGGCGCCGGCCGAGGTGCCGACCGAGCCGCCGGTTCCGGGTAGTGGCTCTTCCGGCAGGGCCGGTACCGACCAGCCGGTTTCCGGATCACCGGAGATGATCGGGCGATCATCCAATGCCGGCGCCGTACCGGGGTGGGCGGCCGGCGTTCCGAGCGGCGCGCCCGGCGCGGGAGTGGGCCAACTTCCCGGAACTGTGGGCGGCGTCCCATAGCCGGGCCAGTAGCCCGGGGCGCGGGTTGGGTCTATGTTCTGGCCCCAACCGTACCCTTGAGCTCTCTTTGGCGAGTGGCCCTGACCCACTACCAATGAGCCCGCGAGCCGATCATGCGGACCCTGCTTCGTTTCGCTGGCGGCCGTCACAACAAGCAGAAACGCCGGAAGCAGAACGGCAACCAACATAGCCGCGTCCAGGACGAGCGACCAGCCGGTCAGGGCCGGGCTCGTCGGCGCGCCGGAACTCGAGTTCATGATTTCCGACCACGGCACCATCGTCTCGATAGCCATCGCCGAATACAAGATGACGGCCAGGGCACCGACTGGTACGCCGACGGCCACAACGGCCCTGGCGAAGGCCTTTCCCCAACTGAGGTTCTTGCCGGTCTCGGCAGAAGCGACCTGCAGGGACGTCATGCGCTGACCCGGCAGCCCCCTGAACCTCGCCCAGAACAACGTCGCATACCCAACATTGAGCATCACGAAGATAACCAGGAGAGCGCCGAGCTGCGGAAGATTGGCCTGATACGGCGCGACGCTCGGCAGCGCCATGGGTGACGCCTCGATCTGCTGCTGCGCAGCCGGGTTGATGCTCATAGCCCCAACGGCAGCGGCGAACATCCAGAACCCGAGCTGGAAGCCGCCCAGGATTACTCCGTCAAGGAGCCAGGCGAAGAGACGAGTGGACATGCTGGCCACGCGAAGGCCCGGCGGCAACGGGTACTTGCCAGGGCCCGCAGGCGTCGACCGATATGTCACGAATTCTCCAGATTGATCGGCAATGGTGGCACCGTTCCGTGCCGCGTCGAGGATAGCCGAGACTGCCGTTGCGGTCTTCCCCATCTGCGGTCTTCCCCGTCAACTGAGATGGCGGTCCGACAACCTAACGCTCGGCGACCTCCCGGGCGAGAGCCTTTCTGAGCCTGTCCAACTGATCGAGAAAGGGCTCCGTCAGGTCCGGTGGAAGGACGTCCCGAATGGAGTCCTTGACGCCGTAAGCCGCTCTCACCCGGAGGGTGATTCGGGCCAGCTCACCCACGCCGGCGTCCCTCAGCAACTCCGGAACCGGCGCGAGGAAGTCAATCCAACGCTTGGAGCCACGCTCAATGGCGGCCGTCAGAAGCTTGTCGGCGGTGCGGGCCGCAGTCATGGCCGCCTCATCGATCGAGGGGCATTCATGTCTGGCGGGTTCTGGTCCGCGCTTCATCGTCAGGAGAGGTACCGAGGCGTCTCGACCGGACCTGGATCACGGCCACCGAACACCACCAGGATGAGGCGCTTTCGTTCAGACCCGCCGATGAGGATCCGAACCGAATGCTCGCCCGGTGTCTTCAACGTGAGGTTCCAAAGATCGACCGCAATTGTGAGTACGACGTCGCTCTGATCGCCGCTTCCGTGCGAGACCACCCGGCCGGTAGCGCTCGCGACTTCGGCTCCGTCCGGCGCCGTCACCATGAATCCAAGCTCGTACTCGCGATTGCGCTCAACCGAAGTGAGCCGCAGGCCAACAACCAGGGCAAGGTGCGGATGAACGAACGGGAAGCTCGGCCCGTTCAGGCGCGTGATTCCACCCCCAAGGACGTGGAACTTGGAGCCGGCCTGGACTTCCGCGGCATCGGCCAGGAATGCGTACTCAACATCGGGCATGAGTCAATCGTAGCCGACGCGATCCACACCGGTGAGGCAAACCCTCTTGAGGGCAGCACCGTCGTCAAGGGGCAAAAAGAAGCGGGGCCCGGTTGTACCGGGCCCCGCCTTTGCTTCAGAGAGGAAGCGCTGTTACTTCTCGACGCCCGAGATGACAACACCTCTCATGAACACCTTCTGGGCGACAAAGAAGATCGCCACAGGCAGGAGAAGCGAGAGGAATGCACCGGCCTGGATCGCAGGCGGAGCGTTGTTGACCCGGAAGGTCGTGTTGAAGTAGTTGAGACCGACGGCGATCGTGAACATGTCCGGCTTGCCCGACAAGAAGACGAGCGGGGCCAGGAAGTCGTTCCAGGCGAAGAAGAAGTGGAACAACATCACCGAGATGATCGCCGGCCAGGACTGCGGAATGATGACCGAGATCAGGATTCGGAACGGTGTAGCGCCGTCCATCATCGCCGCCTCGTCCAGTTCTCGCGGCAGAGTCAAGAAGTACTGCCGGAGAAGGAAGACGTTGTAGGCGTTCGCGAAGTAGGTGGGAACTATCAGTGGTAACCATGTTCCAACCCATCCAATGGCCTGGAAGACGATGAACTGAGGGATCAAAGTGACCTGGAACGGCAAGAGGATGGTGCCGATGAGCACCATGAACAGTACGTCGCGTCCAGGGATCTTGAACCGCGCGAAGCCGAAGGCAACCAGGATGGCGGACCCGGTCGCGCCGATGGTACCAACGCCCGCGACGATGAAGGTGTTGAAGAAGAGGCGGAGGAAACCGTTGCCGATCAACATCCCGCCGAGGGAACTGTCCGTCGCGCCGGTGATCGTGTCAGCCCACTTGGCAGCGGTCGAGAAGTTGTCCAGGGTGATGTGGAAGTCGTAGTGCCTCTGAAGACTGAGCGTGCTCAACGTACCCTTGGACGTAACCACCTGGTTCGTGGCGGGGTCGATGAACTTGACGCTCAGCCCGGTTGAGGGGTCCCTGTCCACGAAGAGAGCCAGATCCACGGAGCTACCCGCAGGGGCCTGGACGAGGAGCTTGTCGACCGGCACGGTGTAGACCGGCAGGTCATTGCCCACCCAGCCCTTGTCCGCAGCCGCTACGTCGGTGATCGGCTCGTCCTTGGACGTGACGTTGACCGTACCCGTCTTGGCCGACTCAAGGCTGGCCGCATCGATTGCGGAGACCTGGTAGAAGTGGGTCGAGTTCCGGTCCACAACGGTGTCGAACCAGGAGTTCGAGCCGGTCGTGGCAATGATCGCGCCGTCGCGATAGACGCGATAGGCAACCACCACATTGTTGTCCGTGGACGCGGTCCACGTGAGGTCGATCTCAGTTGCGGACTTCGCCGTCGCCGCGAGGTCTGTCGGAGTACTCGGCGCGACCGTGTCACCGGTCGTATCCACGTACTGGTCCGGACCAGGCGTTGTCAGCGTCACGCCGGCTGATGCAGTGCTCTTGTTCCCTGCACCATCGGTCGCCTTGACCGTATAGGTGTAGCCGGACGTCGGAAGAGTTGTGTGGTCCTCGAAGCTGCTTGCGGCGCCGGAGACCAAAACGGGGACCGGCAGCGAGTCATCCGCGGGGGTAGCAACTCGTGTAATCGTGTAACTGGCGACGGCAGCCTTGTCGGCGGCCTGTGTCCAGGTCACGGACACGTCTGACTTGTCTTTGGACCAAGTGGCCGTAACGCCACTTGGGCTCAGGGGAGCGACGGTGCCATTGCTAACGAACGCCGGGGACTCGACATACTGAGTTGTTTCAGACCAAGAGGGCTGCGAAGTGGAGTCCGGAACCGACGCTACAACGTAGCCCGTGCTCGAGGCCGTTGTGGAGTAGAGGTTCAGCGTGGCTCCGTGGATGAGACCCGGAACCGCACTCGTGTCGAACTTGAGATACGAGTTCTTCGCTGCGTTGGCATCGCCACTCGCAACCAACGTGGTCTGCGTGCCGTAGTTGGTCTTGATATTGGCCTGGTCAACGTAACTGTCCTGGACCGCATCGAGAGTCGTGGTTACAGGAGTAGCCTCGGCTGCCGTCGGACCCGGTGTCGTGAACGTCGCTTCGGCGGAAGGAGTGGAATTCCCCGTAGCATCCGTCGCTGTGACGATGTACTTGTAGGATGTCCACGGCTTGGCCGTGGCATCCACAAATGACGTCTCGCCGCCATCGACCTTCATGAGGTCCGTGCCGTCTCGGGAGATCGTGTACGAAATCACGTGGTCCGTTGAAGCCGACCACGAGACCGTGGTCGAGTTCCAAGAACGACTGACGACGGTCACGGCGCCCGGGGCGGTGGGGGGCGTGGTGTCAGGGGCGGGCGGCTTGACCGTCGGATCAGTGGCCTTGGTTCGCACGGCGAACGCAGCGCTCAGGTCCGAGATGTTGCCGGCGGCATCGAAGGCACTGATGCGGTACGAGTGCGCCGTGTCTGGGGTCAGACCGGTGTCGTACCACGAGGTTGAGCCAACGGTGGCCAGAACTGCGCCATCTCGAGAGATGACGTACCCGGCGGTCACGGAGGTCGACGGCTTGTCGATCGAGGGCGCCCAGGTCAGATCGATCCGGGTGTCCGACTGGAACGTCGAGGTAACACCGGAGGGCACCGACGGCGCCTCGGTGTCCGCAGCCATGTTGTAGCTGGTAACGACAAGCTGCGGCTTGTTGCCACCTTCCTTGCTGGAGAAGCTGACCGGGCTCCCGCCTGCCGGCACCGAGATGCCGAAGCTCACGAGACCCTTGGCCGTAAGGCCCGCAGACACGTCCGCACTCGTGGCCGCACTGGCCTGCGTCGACGCGACGGTTGCGAGCGTGGGACCCATCGTCGGCGCGGTGTCCCAGGTGACTTGCTGGGCCACGAAACCGTCATGGTAAGAGCACAGCGCCTCAGACGGGCACTTGTAGGTCCGGCCCAGGGCCGGGTACAACGGAGCGCCGGGGGTGACGATGGTGCTGGCGTCGTTGAACATCGTTGAGACCATGTAGATCAACGGCAGAATGAACAGAAGGCACAAAGCCCCTGCAAACATCGTCACCGATGCGCTATTTCTCGCGTGGCGAAGCCGGCGGTTCGTTTTGGAGCGCGCCTTTGGCTGCTCTCCGCTGTTTCCGATTGTCATCGCTCGGCTCCTGCGTAGAACACCCATTTGGCCGATGTGCGGAACATGACAGCCGAAATGATGAGAACGACAGCGAATAGGAACCATGCCAACGCGCAACCGCGACCCATCAGGTTGTTGTTCCAGGCCTGGTTGTACAGACCAATGTTGTACAAGTAGGTTTCGTTGTCGGGCCTGCCGGGGTGGCCTCCACCCAGAACGTAGGCCTGAGTGAAGTACTGGAACGTGCCGATGGTCATGAGGAGCAGGTTGTAGAAGAAGACCGGCGAGATCATAGGCAGGGTGACGTGACGGAACTGCTTCCACGCTCCGGCACCGTCGATGCTGGCTGCCTCATACAGTTCGGTTGGAACCGACTGGAGGCCGGCCAGGAAGATCAGCATTGCGTTGCCGATGCCCCAGATGCCGATGACGACCAGGCCAGGGAGCGCCCAAGTCGTGTCATCGAACCAGTTCGGCGACTGGACCGACATCAGGAATCCGAGGAACGGAAGCTGGCCCAGGGCGTGTGCGATGCCCTCGATCAGGTACTTCAGCCATCCGGTATTGCCGTTCAGGAAGTCCATCCAGAGCATTGTGCTCGCCACGAGGGGGATCTGCACTGGCATGAAGAAGAGGGTTCGGAAGATTCGCTTGCCCACCAGAAGCTTCTGGTTCACCAGGATCGCGATACCCAAAGCCGAGAAGATCGTCAGCGGGATGGTCATTACCGCGAACTTCAACGTGATGAACAGCGACTTCTGAGTGAGCGAGTCGGTAAGCATCCACGCGTAGTTGTCGACGAAGACAAAGTGCGTGTGGGTGGGGGCCAGAAGGTTGAAGTCGGTGAAGGACAGAACGAACGAGACGATCATCGGAATCGCGGTGAACAGACCGAGACCGATGAGCCAGGGGGAAAGAAAGGCCAAGCCCCAAGCGGTGTCTCGCTGAGCCATGTTCAGCTTCCGCTTAGGCGCCGCATTTGATGTTAGTACGTCGGTGTCTTGGACGATCGCCATCGTTTGCTCCCCAAAAGACCAGATGGCCCGCGGCGGCCGTCTTGCGACGGCCCCCACGGGCTTTTCTGGCTAGGAGACTGTCTCCTATGTTAGGACTAGTAGTTAGCAGGCTTCGAGTCGGTGAAGTCTTTCTGGA
>DASVKT010000253.1:0-1508 GCA_036385235.1 Candidatus Limnocylindrales bacterium
GGCGAAAACACGGATCGGACCCAACGCCGGAACGCGCACCACCGCCGCAGCCCAACCACCACCGGCAAGCGGGCCGACAGTCAGAGCAGCGGCACCAACGAGCGTGGCCGTGAACGACTGTGCGGCCAGGCTGGCGCCTGCAGGTCGGCGGCGCCAGAATGCCGGCGTGGACCCGCATCGCGAAGCTATCGAGCGAATCGCCGCCAGGCCGCCACTCCAAGCCTGGGGGCCGGACATGGTCGACCTGCCCTGGGGCGACCCGTCCTTCAGCGAGCGAATGCTGCGCGAGCACCTGAGCCAGGACCACGAGTTGGCGAGCCGGCGGCTGGAGACAATCGAACGCCAGGTCGAGCGAATGATTGAGTGGATGGGGCTCGACCAAGCCGACGACGGGATGGGCGGCCGGACGGCCGGCATCGAACTCCTCGATGTCACCTGCGGACCCGGACTCTTCGCCCACAGGTTCGCCGGCCGCGGCATCGCCGTGACCGGCGTGGACATCTCCCCCGCGGCCATAGCGTTTGCCCGCCAGATGACAGCGGACATGGGCTGCACCTTCATCGAGGCGGACATCCGCGACGTTGAGTTGCCGGAGCTCGCCTTCGATGCTGCCGTCTATCTATATGGCCAATGCGAAGTGGCTCGGCCGGCCGAACTCGAGGCCATCCTGGGCCGGATCCGCCGCGCATTGCGGCCCGGGGCACCGCTTGCCGTGGAAACTCGGGTCGCCTCGAAGGTGTCCCGGATCACCGGCACGGCCTGGCACACCGGCATCGACGGTCTCTTTGGCCCCGGGATGCAACTCGTCCTGACGGAACAGGGCTGGGATATGGAGGCGCGGGCGACGGTCGAGCGCCATCACGTCCTCGGCGCCGAGACGGGCGAACTGGCCGTCCTCGGGGCAACCGCCCGAGCCCTGGAGCCGGAGGAGTTGACGCGCCTCCTGGCCGCGGCCGGCTTCCCGGCTGTGGAGTTCCACCCGGGCTGGGACGGAATGACCTTCGACAAGTCGGAGGAATGGCTCCTCGCTGTAGCCCGCTGAAGTGGCCGTTGGGTGGAGCAGAAACAGTACGAAAATCGTGGGCGAAAGCCTGACATAAACGCCCTGAGGGCATAGGATCGACCTATCCGCGAGTGCTTTCAGAATTGGGGTAGATGAGCGGGCGGAAGATGACCGGTATTGGGGTAGTTGAAGACACGCCATCGGAGCGCTCGGGCACCGGCGTGAGCGGTACGGCGTTGGGCTCAAGAGCCGAGCAGAGTTGGCGCCGGGACCCTCTGGCGTGGGCGATGGTCCTCCTGGGCGTCTGCATCGCGCTCTACACGGTCTGGTGGATTTCCGGGATCGGCAACGCCAGTCTTGCCACAACATTCACAGGCGCAGCCGCCGTGCCGAGCGGCATCGTCATGGCTCTGGTTGCGATCCGCCTCCGCACGACGGCCCGAGTGGATCCGCGAACGCGAAGAGCGTGGTCGATCATCGCCGTGGGCCTGATCCTCTTCGGCAT
>DASVKT010000254.1:0-3306 GCA_036385235.1 Candidatus Limnocylindrales bacterium
CGCCCGGCTCCACAAGACCTATGGCCAGATCCACGCCGTGGCCGGCATCGACATGAGCCTGCCGCCCGGCCGCATCTACGGCCTGCTGGGCCCCAACGGCTCTGGCAAGACAACGCTGATCCGCCTCCTGACGGGCCTCGCCTCGGCAACCAGCGGCACGGTCAAGGTTCTCGGCGTCAAGATGCCGTCGCGGACCAACCTGCAGCACATCGGCTACATGACCCAAGCGGACGGCATCTACCCCGAGCTATCCGTCTGGGAGAACCTCACGTTCTTCGCCGCCCTCTACGGCGTAACGGACAAGGCTCAGCTCCACGCGGCGCTCCAGTTCGTGGAGCTGGACACCCGCACCGGGACGCCGGCGATGCAGCTTTCCGGAGGCATGCGACGGCGCCTCTCCATGGCCTGCGCCCTGGCCCACCACCCGTCGGTGATCTTCCTGGACGAGCCCACGGTTGGAGTAGACCCCGCGCTCAGAGTCCAGTTCTGGAGCCACTTCCATCGGCTGGCCGCGGACGGGGCCACGCTGCTGGTCTCCAGCCATGTCATGGACGAGGCCGATCGCTGCGACGAATTGCTCTTCATCCGGGACGGGCACGTTCTGGCACAGGGGACACCGAAGGAACTGCGCAGCCGAGCCCACACGGACAACCTCGAAACGGCCTTCCTGAGTTTCGCCGGTGAGAGTGCCGACCCGGCCCGGGCTATCGAGCCCGACACCACAGGCGGCGCCACCGAGCCCGACACCACGGGCGGCGCCACCGAGCCCGACACCACGGGCGGCGCCATCGAGCCCGACACCACGGCCGGCGCCACTCCCGCCACTCCCGCCACTCCCAAGGGGACCGCCCGATGAACGCGCTTCGAGTCGCTGCGGTCTTCCGCCGCATCGTCGCCCAATTCCGCCGCGACCCCAGATCGCTGGCGCTCCTGTACATCGCCCCGCTGGCGATCATCGCCCTGCTGGCCTGGGTGCTGAGCAGTGCCGGTTCCAGCACGGCCCACATTGCGATAGTCAACGAGTCCGGAAATCCGGCCGGCGCGGCCGTGGCGCACCAACTGACGTCCGCGCTGGACGGCCAGCCGGGCATCGTCATCGACAAGGACGCGCTGAACGACTCGGCCGCACGGCAGATGCTCAAGGACAAGAAGCTGGACCTTCTCGTGGTCCTCCCGCCCGGCTTCAGCCTCACCGACCGCAAGATCGAGCTGGTAACGCTCGGCCTCAATTCCACCGCCGAGGCGTCGATCGTACCCACCGTCCAGAAGGCCCTGATGGGCACGGTCGCGCAATCGGCCGGTGCCGTCCTGCCCACCATCGAGCGGTCCACCATCTACGGCTCGCCGGACGCCACGACTCTCGACTCGCTGGCTCCGGTGGTCGTGGGCTTCTTCCTCTACTTCTTCGTATTCATCCTCACCGGCATCAGCTTCCTGCGGGAGCGCATCGGCGGAACGCTGGAACGGCTGATGGCGACGCCCGTGAGCCGGGCCGAGATCGTGCTCGGCTACAGTCTGGGCTTCGGCTTCTTCGCGACGATCCAGGTGGCGCTGGTGCTGGCCTGCGTCATCGGCCGGCTGTCGATCCCGGCTATCGGACCAATACCGGCCATCGGGATCGGGCTCGGCGTCCACACGATCGGCAACCCGCTGATCGCCTACTTGATCGTGCTTATGCTGGGTCTCGGCGCGGTCTCGCTCGGCATCTTCCTGTCCACCTTCGCCCGCACGGAACTCCAGATCCTGCAGTTCATCCCGATCGTCATCGTGCCGCAAGGCTTGCTGGGAGGCTTCTTCTGGCCGATCGAGCAGCTGCCGAGCCTGCTCCAGCCGGTCGCCCGGATCCTGCCGGTCACCTACGCCATCGACGGCTTGCGCCAGGTGATGATCGCCGGGGCGGACCTATCGTCGCCGCAGGTCCTGCTGGATCTTGGAGTGCTCAGCGGCATCGCCGCGGTCTTCGTGATCCTCGCCTCCGCCACGATCAGGCGGGAAGTGGCCTGAGCTCTGTCAGGCGGGCAGCCGGGCGCGAACTCCACGCATGCGTTTGCGGAGGCCGTGGCGCCGCGGCCCCGCCATCAACAGGGCAATGGACCAGGCCGCAACGGCAACCAGCGCAATTCCATATACGGGCCAGTAGTTGCCGACCCGGTCGTACATGATGCCACCCGCATTCATGACGATGATCCCGCCCAGCGGATAGGCAACTGCGGTAATCCCGAAGATGGCGCCGAAGTTGTGGCCGCCGAACACGTCCGAAAACGCGGCCGACCGGATGGCGATCGTCGCCCCGATACCGAAGCCGTAGACGAGATTGCCGACAACGGCCACTGCCAGAAGCGAACCGTTCGCCACGAAAATCCCGGTCGTGCCGATGACGATCAGGCCTGCGCATACCAGCCCGATGAACCGCCGGCCGTAGCGGTCGGACATGCCGCCGCCGATCACCTGACCGGCAACATAGGCGTAGCACTGGAGGGCAAGCATGGTCGCCGCGAAACCGGCGTCGATGCCCTGCGAGACGGCGTGCCGGGACGACATCTGGAATATGCCCTCGTCGATGCAGCCAATCCCCACGGCCCCAATCAACAGGATGATGAACCGCCGTGTCCGGATGGTGCGGCGCAGCGCATCGCCCCTCGAGTGGCTCCCCGGCGGCAGAAGCTCCTGAGATGCGGCGATGACACCGGGCGCCGACGTCTCGTGGAGGCCGATCCCCACCTTGGCCTTAGAGGCCGCGACCAGCACGGCCGGGCCCATCGTCATGATCCACACGAACGGGATCGCGATCAGCGAGATCGCCCCAAAGACGGCCGCGGTGGTTCGCCAGCCGATCTCTGGAATGAGGCCGGCGGCAAGCGGTAGAGCCAGCGCCACGCCGATACCCGGCCCGGCATAGGCCACTCCCAGAGCGAGCCCGGCCACGCCGGCGTAGCGGCGCGACATTGCAGTGGTGGTTCCAACGAAGACGAGTTGGACGCCGACCGCCAGGAGTGCGCCGTAGGCGGCCATCAGAAACACCACGTCCGTGGCGATCGAGGCCAAGAACCAGCCGACGGCGAGCAGCACCGCGCCGGCCAGCAAGAGGACCCGGTCCGCGATCATGTCGAAGGCTCGCCCCAAGATGGGGGGAACAAGCCGCCGAGAGGATCAGGAACATCGTCCAGGGCATCTGTCCGAATTCACGGACGTGTGGAACGCGGTCTCGAACTGCGGCGCGAGCAGTGGATAGCAGTAGAGCGGCGCATACGCGACGGCGCCCACCACGAAAGCGGCAAGGATCGGCACAGGCCGGCGCAGGCCGCT
>DASVKT010000255.1:0-4544 GCA_036385235.1 Candidatus Limnocylindrales bacterium
CACGATGACGGCCGTTCGCAGGGCGGAGACCGTGGTGGTTGTCGCGCGATCCACTCCGCGGACCAGCTCCAGATTGTTGCGGTGGATCACGTCGATGGACAGGTAGCCCTGGACGCTGACCGCCAGCTGGGCGGTGAGGTCCTGGAGCTTCTGGCGGACGTAGAACTGCCCGTCTTCGCGCAGGATCTTGGCCCGCTCGGGGTCCTTGGCCTCAACCTTGGCGATGCGCTCCGTCAGGCTGTTGTCCAGTTTCTGGGCGAGATAGACGTACTGGCGCAGACGCTCCATGGTCTGCCACAGGTTTTCCTTCTCGTGCTCCAGATCCGTGTTGTCTTTGATCAGCTCGCCCTGGCCGCGTTCCAGGCCGGCTACGATGGCGTTGATCTGGCTTTGGCTGGACTGGTACTTGGCGAAATAGCCGCGCAGCCGGTCGCCGAAGGGAAGGACTCGGCCCATGATCTTGCGTGTGGCGAAGAGGTCGCCCTGGTTGCCGGGGTTCAGCGCGTCTATCTGCTTGCGGAGCTGGAGGAGGCTCGTCGCGACGGTTCCGGTGACGGCAATGCCGCCCTTCTGCACGGAGCCGACCGGTCGATCGAGCAGGCGCGAGGAAACTTGGGCCGAGGCCTTGATGTCGTCCTCGCCGAGCTTGCGGATGTCCTTGATGCGCGACTCGAACTTGGGGTCCTTGGTGTCCAGTTGCGAGATCGCGACGACGTAGTCCGCGACCAGGCGATCCAGCTTGGCCAGAGTGGGCGCATCCAGCTTGATCGAGTTGGTGGCCTGAGGCTCCTCGACGATCACGGGCGGGGCGGGCGGAACGAGGACCAGAGAGTTGATCTCCGGTGCCGGCGCATCCGCAACGGCCGCCACGATGCCCGCGGGCTTGCCCGTCGCCGCCGCTTTGCCGATCTTGAGCGAGTCGCCCATTGCCAGATGATCCTCCGTCAGTCGCGCTACTCCAGTCGTGTAGAGGTTACAGCCGCCGCGGGTCTTCGACATCACGGGAATCGCGAAATGGGAATCGCAAAACGGTCTGAGGGCGAACCCTTGGGTGTTAGAACTTCTGTTACCAGTCCGACAACGCCCCGATGAAGTGGGCCGGCCATTCTCTGGCTGCGGCGGAAGACGGGGCGGTGGAGGCCATCGGCCGGTTCCTCCCGACCCGGCCGGCTCGGTCATCCGGGTCGGCCTCTTGTGTCGCCCGATTGGGACGACGATCCGGGGCCGAACCAGGACCTCACCGCCGCCTGAATCGGAGACGCGGCAACCTGCACGAGCGCGGTCTGCGGCGGCACTCTCATCCCCACTAACGCCACGTCCGGCATCGCCCTGTCCGGGGGCGAGGATCGACCCGGCCGCATGGTGCCGTTTCTCCGTCCAGGTCACGGCGTTTGCGATGGGCTCGTAGTTGACGACAACGTCCGCCGTCAAGTCCCCCGACACGCTAGACGGCAACAAAACGTCCGCGACGACGAACGTATACGGCCCGCCGAAGTCCGCTTCTCGTACGTGAGCCTCGGAAGGTGAATTCGCGGACCGCGGAGATCGGGCAGCCTGCTCAAGAGCCACACGGGATCCTGACAGCCAACCCACCGTGGCCACACGGCGTTAGCGCGGCCGTGCCCAGTGGCGGTAGGCGTCAACCCATTCCGAACCGCCCGGGCGCGGATCCGGCAGAGGGAGGTCCAGCAGCGAGATCCTGAGCACGTCCCCACCGCGTTGGCAGACGGCGACGATCGGACCATCGTCCATGAGGTCGATGGCGGTCACCCCCACGGCAACGCCGAGCACGGCGGTGACGAACGGGGTGTCGAGATGCTGGCGGATCATCTCGAAGAGGCCGGTTCGCTCTTCGAATTCGTCGTAGCAGTCCACCGTGGCCGCATCGACGAGGCGATCCAGGAGCGCGCGAGACGGCCCCTTTGGCGACGCGATCGGCCGGCGCGGAGTAGCTCGACGGGGAGCGGCTTGACGGGGGGTCGGGCTCAGGTTCGGCTCCGCTGGTTCCTCGCCGCCGGCCACCCGGAGGGCCGCAGACGCGATCGCCGAGTAGGCGGGTGCCAGGAGATCCTCGAGAGGGCGACCGCCCACCAGGAGGCCGGATGGCCCGAGTTCTCGCAGGATCGCATCCGGCATCGCAACGACTCTCGGTTCGACGCGGATCGACTTGAGGTCACGACCGGCTTCCCAGAAGCGACTCGCCGTCTCGGCGGTCAGTTCGCCGGCAAGGTCCGGGTCATCGAGGGCGCTGGGCCCGAACAATCCGCCGGCCAATCCAATGGCGTCGAGCGTGGCCGGGTTCTGTTCGTCGGCGGGGTCGGGAGCCGGCGTCCCGGAGGCCAGGCCGCGGAGCTCGCGCAGTTCGGCGAGCAGCCGTTCACGCGGGCGGCCCCGCCACGCGAAGATGAGGAACGGGTCCCGGTCGAACGCCTCAGCCAGGATGTAGTACGCGGCCGCAATGTGCTTGCAGGGGTTCTCCCAGTCCGGGCACGAGCAGCCGGTGTCCACGTCCCGGTCCGCCACGGGGAACAGGGATAAACCGGCGGCGCCGAACGCCTCTTCGATCTCCTGGGGCATCTCGCCCGCCAGCAGTCGCGCGAGGAAGACGGCCCGACTAGCGAGGACCGTCTCGACCCGCGACCAGGCGGCGTCGTCGAGCACTGCGACGTCGATGCTCACGTTATATGGCCGTACGCGCGAGCCCTGGACGCGCGCGGTGACCTCGCCTGCCTCGATATCCAGGTCGATGACCTGGCCACGCCGCGCGTAGGCGCGCCCGCGCGACAGCCGCCCCGGGTCGTTGAACTCCTCGAGCACTTGGAGGAAGCGCTTCGACCACCACGTCTGGCCGATGGCCCCGCGCTTGCTCTTGGCCTGGAGGCCGCCCTTCACCGGTCGCGGAGGGCGGGCCGACGGATAGTCAGAATCCCACCGGCGATAGGAGCGGGGCCTTCGCTCGAACGGCATCGTCAGCCCTCCGCCACGGCGTCGGACGAGAGCGCGACGAGGTCGCGCAGCTCCGCGTTCGACAGCTCGGTCAGCCATGTCTCGCCGGTCCCAACCACGCGCTCGGCGAGGGCGCGCTTCGATTCGAGCATCGCTGCGATCCGGTCCTCGAGCGTTCCCGCGCAGACAAGCTTTCGAACCTGGACATCCCGCCGCTGGCCGATCCGGTAGGCGCGGTCGGTTGCCTGGTCCTCGACCGCGGGGTTCCACCAGCGATCGACGTGGATCACGTGGTTCGCCGCTGTGAGGTTGAGTCCCGTCCCGCCGGCCTTGAGGGAGAGGATCAGGATCGGCGGCCCACTCTCTTCCTGGAAACGGGCGACCATCGCGTCGCGATCGACCTTCCGGGTTCCGCCGTGGAGGTAGAGGATCTCCTGCCCGAATCTGTCCCGCAGGTGGGTTCGCAGGAGTTGCCCAAACTCGGCGAATTGGGTGAACAGGAGCGCTCGATCTCCCTCGGCCAGGACCTCCTCGAGGATCTCCTCAACCCGCTCGAGCTTGCCGGATCGTCCCGCCAGCGGCGAGCCGTCTCGGAGCATCTGGGCCGGGTGGTTGCAGACCTGCTTGAGGCGCATCATCGTGGCGAGGACCAGCCCGCGTCGTTCGATCCCTTCGCTCGATTCGATCCGCTCCATCATCTCGTCGACCACTGCCTGGTAGAGGCTGGCCTGTTCCCGGGTGAGGGAGCAGTAGACGGTCATCTCGAGCTTGTCGGGCAGGTCGGCGATGATCGATCGGTCGGACTTGAGGCGGCGCAGGATGAACGGGGCCGTTGCCCGGCGGAGGCGCCCGGCCGCGTCGTCGTCGCCGTAGCGCTCGATCGGCACGGCGAAGCGCTGGCGGAACGCGTTGGCCGATCCGAGGAGGCCCGGGTTCAGGATCTCCATGATCGACCACAGCTCCGAGAGGCGGTTCTCCACCGGAGTGCCGGTGAGCGCGATCCGGCGAGGCGCCTTGATACGGCGGGCAGCCTGGGCCTGCCGGGCGGCGCTGTTCTTGACGTTCTGGGCTTCGTCCAGGACGAGGCGGCCCCAGTCGATGGCGGACAGGACCTCGATGTCACGAGCGAGCAGCCCATAGGTGGTGATGACGACGTCGGCCCCGGTGGCTGCGGTTGCCAGGTCCTCGCCGCCGAGACGCTCGCTGCCGTGGTGGACGTGGACGGCCAGGTGTGGCGCGAATCGCTCTGCCTCGCGGCGCCAGTTCTCGACGACGGACATCGGGCACACGACGAGGGTGGGCCCGCCCGCGTCGGGGGTCACTGCCGTGTCGGCTGCGGCTGCGGCTGTGGCTGTGGCCGCCGTCTTCGCGCGTGTGGCTGTTGCTGTGGGCGTCGCCGCCGTCTTCGCGCCTGTGGCTGCGGCTGAGGCCGTCGCGTGCTCGGCCACCAGCAGGGCAAGCACCTGGGCCGTCTTGCCGAGGCCCATGTCGTCGGCCAGGCACGCCCCCAGGCCCATTCCGCCCAGGAATTGCAGCCAGGCGAGGCCGCGTTCCTGATACGGCCGAAGCGTCCCGACGAATCCGGCCGGCGTTCCGTC
>DASVKT010000256.1:0-7513 GCA_036385235.1 Candidatus Limnocylindrales bacterium
AACGAACCGCTGAGGGCCACTTCCGGCGAGTACAGCGAGTAGAACCGCGTTCCCGCAAATAGCGATAGCGACACTACCCCCAGGCCCACGGCCACTATGACGTGGCCCAGTTGCTCCTGACGGCGCCCGAACAACCACGCCCCGGCCCCTACAAAGAGGGCGCCGCCGACGATGCCCATCGCGACTCGGCCCTCAGGCCCGATCCAACCCCGGCTGAAGGCAAGGCTCAGGAAGAAGGCCGCGCCCAGAACCACGGCCGCAGCACCGACCCAGGCGAGGAGCCGGCCGGTGAGCCGCGACTCGAGATCGCGCAGAGAGACGAGCGAGAGACCCAGCCCCTCCGAGAGCGACTGCGGAGCGGGCGGGGCGGTCCACGGGGCATAGCCGGCCGGAGCGGGCGAGGCCGGCTGGGCCGGCGGAGCGGGCGGGGCGGTCCACGGGGCATAGCCGGCCGGGGCCGGCGGGGCGGTCCACGGGGCATAGCCGGAGGGAGCGGGCGGGGCCGCCGTGGCCGCCGGGCCGGGCGTCGTAGGAGGCGGCGATGCGGGCCGGTTCAACTGCTGAGCAGGCGCACCGGCCCAGTCCGGCGCCCGGAGCTGATACTCAGGTTGAAGTGGAGTCGCCGGGCGCTGGGCGGCCGCTGCGGGCGGCGGTGCGGATGCCTGTGCGGATGCGGCCGCACCGGATAGGGACTCCGATTCGGCCGGACGCGTCGGCATCGGCTGGATCGCCGGCGTCGGCGGCATCGGCGGCTGGGCCGGCTGAGTCGGCTGGGCTGGCTGCTGAACCTGCTGCCCCCAACCTTGGCGCTGGCCCCATCGCTCGGCCGGCCACGTTTGCTGCGGCGCCCGGGCCTGCTTGCCGGTCGGCCACCCCTGCGCGGACCATCCCTGCTGCCGCTGCCACTGCTCCCGCTGCTGCGCCTGCCACTGCTCCCACTGCTGCGCCTGCGCCGCGGCCGCGGCCCGACCCTCGACTTCGGCGAGACGGCCCTCCATCTGGGCCAGTCGCCGCGTCAGCTCGGCAAGCTGCTGCTCGAGTTCCGCGCGGTCGCGCTCGCCCTCTGCCATTCCTGTCGCTCCTCACCGCATCCCAACCGTCTGTTCGTCCTATTCGTCGGCTCCTACCCAGGATAGTAGGGGTAAGGATCGCCGGAGCGTTGTCGCCTGCCGGACACGCCGGGTAAGTGTCGGGATACGCAAACGCGAGCAACGACAACGTTGTTCGCGACCACTGCGAACGTAGTACCGTGGATGCGTCACCGCCACTGCGGCGATGCCCGCGTGGTCGACCCCTCTTTCCGACAGACCGTGCGCATGCAGATTGGTTCGGGAAGAAGCGAGGACCGGTCCAATGGCCACGGGCACCGTCAAGAGAGTCGAGGCGACCAGCAACTCCGGCTTGATCGTCACAGAAGACGGAAGCGAGTATTCCTTCAATCGCGGTGGCCTCAAGGGGTCCCTGACCTTTGACGATCTATTCGGCGGCGAGCGCGTCCAGTTCGAGATCGAGACCACCAAGGAAGGCGCCCGCGCCGTCCAGGTGAGCAAAGTCAGCCGCAGCTAGGTCAACCCTCTGGCGTACATCAAGTAGCGAGCGGCCCCGCAAGGAGCCGCTCGTTTTGTTTGACGTAGCGCTGCGTCCCCGTCGACGCGCCGTCGCAGAGCCTACCGCCAGGGCCGGAGCGGCCCCAGGAAATCCACGATCAGGGCGTTGAGCCGGTCCGGGACTTCCATGCCGATCATGTGGGCCACATCCGGCCAGATGGCCGCGCGGGCGTTCGGAGCGCCCGCTTCCAAGCGGCGAGCCGCCTGAACGATCGTGGAGAGGTCCAACGCACCGGCAACGGCCAACACGGGGCACTTGAGATCATCCAGCCGATCGTTGGCGGGCGGGTCCATCGTGGTCAGCCGGCCTTGCACACGGCTAGGTTCGCTGAGCGGCCGGCACATCGCCCGGACCGTGGCGCGAATGGCGGGATCAACTCGGCTCGGTGACTGGCCCGGCCCATCAACCCACAGGGCGACGGCCAGATCCGCAACCAGATCCAGGTCCGGTTCGGCCGCCGACATGACCGTGCCGGCATGCTTGAACAGCGCCAATTCATCGATCGTGGCGGTCCCGTTGAAGCCGTTGAGCCCCGCGCCCACGCCGACGACGGCGACGACTCGATCCGGGAAGTCGATCGCAGCGTCCACCGCAATGCCGCCGCCGCGGCTGTTCCCGACAAGCGCCGCCCGCCCGATCTCATAGGCGTCGAGCACCGCCACGAGATCTTCTCTGTTGCTGAACTCGCCGTCTTCCGTCGTGGACCGGCCGAAACCTCGGTAGTCGTAGCGGATGACGCAGTAGCCGGCGGTGACCAGCCCGGGAACCATCGCATCCCAGGACCGCAGGTCCGCAATCGCGGCGTGAATGAGCACGATCGGCGGTCCGGCGCCGTCGCTCACAGCAAAGAGGCGGCCCCCTGGAACCTCGATGAATTGCTCCATCCGCGGAGCATATCAGGGCACCTGAGCCGGGCCACGCCCAGTTGGCGAGTCGGCGGGTGGCCCGCGAACGGACCACCCGACCTTCCTGCCAAATGCCAACCTGGGCAGCGCGGTGCAGAATGCCAAACCGGGTTCGGCCTCGCGAGCGCCACCTGCCCCTCCGCCAAGGGTTCAGATCATGCCAAACGGCCGCTGCCAGTAGCTTCTGGCAGGCCTTCTCGCCGGTCCGGGTCCAGGAAGGCACCCGATTCGCCGCCGCCACGCCCATGAGCTTGCCCCGTGCTACCCGGGTTGGCATATGTCATGAAAGGGTGGCCGACTCTCGCACCGCCGGGATTCAGGCGATCCGCTCCCCGCTAGGACATCGAAGTCCGGCCGATTCTCGATCGGCGACAGCGCGGCCTGCGCAGCGCGTGCCGGGTCGCTAGCCGGCCAGCGTCCGCCCCTCGAACCGCGCCACGTCCTCGACTTCTGCCGCAATCGCCGCCTCGACGGCCGGTTCAAACGGCTCGAACGGCTCGACGCGCACGGCAACCTGATCTCTATCCCGGCGCAGGCCCCAGATCGCGGCAGCGACGCCGTCGATTGTGGCCACCGCCCGAAAGATCCCTCCGCCAGGCGGGATCACGCGCGACTCGTCTTCCGGCCGAACGAATGGTTGACGCTCCCGCCACCCCAGCAGGCACGGGTCGAAGCCCGGCAGAAGCCGAGTCGGCAGCGGCGCAGAGCCCCACCTGGCCTCGATCTGAAAGGCCGACGGCCGGCGATCGGCCAGGTCCAGGAGGTCGCCCTCCAGCTCGACAAGCTGGGCGGCGACTCCCCGCAAACCGACCTGCACGTCCCGAAGTGGGAGTCCGGACCATTTGACCAGGTCCTCTGCCGTGGCCGGCCCGTGGCCGCGCAGATAGCGGCGGGCGAGCTCGGCCAGGGCAACGTCGCGGCGCTCGCCGGCAAGAGGCGTGGGCTGCTGCGCTGCGCTCAGCCACTCGCGTGGATGGGCGAACAGATGCTCGCCGCCCGCAACCGGACCGAGAACGGCCAGGCCACGATTGGCGGCGGCGAAGAGCAGGTGGACCACTGCCTGCCCTTCAGTCTTGATTCCCTTCTCCTTGAGCCGCTCGCGAATCCGGCCGCGGCTCAGCGGGCCATCCTCTATGAGCCACCGCTCGATGAGGTCCACGCCGCGATCCGATTCATCGCGGGAGAAGCCCTCCCTGGCCAGCCGGCTCCGAATGGCGACCCTCTGAGTCGGCGCGGACAAGGCCCAGAGCCACGAGTAATCCTCGCCGCTCACCAGATGCAGCGTGCCGCGATTGAGCCATGAGACCAGGAGCGACCGCTTCTCGGTGAGGGCGGCGTCAATGTCAGCGGCCGTGATCCCCTCAACGCGGGCTCGCAGGGCGAGCCGCCACGCGCTCTTGTCCTGGGCCTGCACGGCCAGCAGGGCTCCGACCCCGTCCTCCGGCCCTCCTGAAATCTGGCGGTCCAGCAGTTGCGCTACCGAGCGGCGGACGAGAAGCTGGCGTTGATCCATCGATTGCGGCATGCGCACAGAATGGCGGCACGCGGTCCGGGCTGCTGGATGGCTGCGGCAACGGTTGCGCCGGTCGATAATGCGCGCATGGCCGACGTCGATCCGCTCACACACGCCCCGGACAACACACCCCTTGAACCCACCGATCCGTTCGAGGACCTCGTCTTCGCGGCGCTCGACTCACTGCCTCAGGAGTTCAAGGACCGCCTCGGGACGGTGGCCATCGTAGTTGAGGATGAAGCAAGCCCCGCGCAGCTGGAATCGGTGAGGGCCCCGGATCTGTTCGGTCTCTACACGGGTGTGCCGCGGACCGCCTGGGGCGCCGACGATGCGCCGATCGCGAGCAAGATCACGGTCTTCCGCGGCCCGCACCTGCGCCACTATCACGATGGGCAGTCACTCGTGAACGGCGTGACCGACACGGTCTACCACGAGGTCGCTCATCACTTCGGCATTTCGGATGCCCGGCTGGAAGAGCTGGCCCGGGAGCGCCGCGGCCGGCGCTGACCGGCAACGACGCCGGCTGTGCAGTCGGGAAGTCCGGGCCGGGGAGCCGGCAAGCACGCCCGCGACTCCCCTGCCGACGACTGGTTGGGTCCGCCGCGCCCGATCCGGGAGATCAAGAAGTCCGGGCCGGGGAGCCGGCAAGCACGCCCGCGACTCCCCTGCTGACGACTGGTTGGGTTCGCCGCGCCCGATCCGGGAGACCCGGACTAGGCGGCGGCTCCGGGCGCGCCGCGAGCGTACCCGAAGGTTCGTGAGCAAGCGCGCGGAGCCGCCAACGACGTCCCGGTCGTCCTGGCGGGTGCGGCTAGCGGACCTTGGCCGGGCAATAGGTGGTGCTGGCGACCTTGCGCTGGGCCCACGTCTGGCCGGCTCGCGTTCGGCGCTTGAGCCACGCCTTGCGGTCGCGAAGGTGGCTGCGCTGCACGCCGGCACCGCCGGTCAGGCGGCTGTCGACCGTCGAGGCTGCGGGGGCGGCTCGGTAGCCGGACTTGCTGCTGGCCGTGGCCGCAGCTGAAGGAGCGGGAGTTGTCTCGTCTGCCATGGGAGTCTCCGTTCTCGCAATCGAATGAATAGAGATGAGGCGGCCTCAGCCGTAAGGGCTAGGCGACCGGAACGGTCTTGCCGGCGTTTCGGCCAAAACCCATCTCGCCACGCACCGCGGCGGCGCCGTGGTTGCGGGACCAAGTGGAGACGGCGGCGTCGAGAACCGGCGACTCGGGCCGGCACGAAAGTCGATCATCCTGACCGCGAACGGTCGAGCCAAGCTCTGCCAGGGCGCCCCGGTAGTTCGGCTTGTCGTTGGGGGTTCGATCAATAGGAGGGAACACGTCGAAATAGCCGTCGGTGCTCACCACGATGAGCGCATCGGCGGTGCGGAAGCTTCTACGAGCCACAGGGGTCCAATCTGCCGGACGCTGCGGGCGACGGAATCGCGACCCGGCGCAGTCGGCGACCTCCCACAGTGGGGCCAAGGGGCCGTTTGGTCAACTCCGCGCAGCGGCGCCGCGGCCCCGAATGTAGAACGGCGCCCAACCCATCGGGCCGAGCGCCGTTCTGATATCGCCCAACCGCCTCT
Source organism: Candidatus Limnocylindrales bacterium (assembly GCA_036385235.1). Classification (GTDB taxonomy): domain Bacteria; phylum Chloroflexota; class Limnocylindria; order Limnocylindrales; family CSP1-4; genus Fen-1039. Next base: position 5,609 of record DASVKT010000256.1, read on the forward strand.
CCAGACGGGCCGTTCATTGTGCTATTGCCCTAAAGCGAGTACCGTGAGCGCGTTGCTACAACTTGTAACAGCACTCCGCGTGGTCACCCTTCTCGAACGGACCGTGCGTCTGCCTTTTGTTCGGGAAGAGAATACAGGGGTCATTCATGACCACCGGGACCATTAAGAAGGTCGTCGCTGAGCGCGGCTTTGGCTTCATCGCCGCCGAAGATGGCAAGGAATACTTCTTCCATCGCGGCGGCCTCCAGGCCCCCCTCGATTTCGATCGCCTCGCCGGCGGCGAGAAGGTCTCCTTCGAGATCGAGCAGAGCCCCAAGGGGCCGCGCGCCGTCCAGGTCAGCGCAGCCTAGTTTGTAATGGCATACGCGGCCCGGTGCGCTTGTCGCCTCGGGCCGCCTATAGCCCGCACCGCATCACACGGTCGGCAACTCGGACAGGAGCTAACTGATCTCGCGGACTGCCTTCGTCTCTACATACTCCCCTCGCCAGTGCGGCATCGCGACTTTCACCTACGATCTGGCAACTACGGTCGGCGAGCGCGAAATCGTTGCCCTTCACCCGACGGGTGAGCCCGGGCCCTACCCCGCCGAGGTCCGCCACAGGATCCGCCGGGACGTCCAGACGGACTACGCCGCGGCCGCCAACTCCCTCAACGAATGCGGCGTGAAGGTTGTCAGCCTCCAGTACGGCGACGACATCTGGGGCGGCGAAGACGGCAGTTTCATCCTGGACTTCATCCGGACCCTGCGGGTTCCCATGGTGGCAACGCTCCATGACGTCCCGTCGAATCCCTCTCCCGCGCAGCGCCTGATCATCACAGAGCTGGTTGATCGCGCCGCAGCCACCATCGTCATGTCGACCTCGGCAGCCGCAGAGATGGCCCGTTCATACGGAATCTCGGCGGATCGCCTGGACATCGTCCCGCACGGCGTGCCGCACCTTCCCCTGGTCGCCGCAGACACAATCAAGCCGCGGGTCGGCCTGCAGGGCCGCATGGTCATCCTGAGCTTCGGCTTCCTGGATCCGGGCAAGGGCTGCGAGTCGATCATCGACGCGATGCCCGCCGTCGTGGAAGCCGTCCCCACCGCCCTCTATGTGATGATGGGCGCCACAGACCCGGACCGCCTCCTCCGCGACGGCGACAAGTACCGGGCCGCCGTGGAGGCCCGCGTCGCGTCTCGCGGAGTTGGCCAGAACGTCAGATTCGTGGACCGGTTCGTGGGCCGCGTGGAGCTGGGCAATTGGCTCGAGGCGGCGGACGTAATCGCCACCCCATACCTGGACCTGGACCGCACGGTCGCGGCCACCCTTTCATACGCCATGGCTGCCGGCAAGCCGATCGTTTCGACCCCGTATGCGTACGCGACCGAGATGCTCCTGCCGGATCGTGGCCGGCTCGTCCCTCCGGGATCACCCGCGGAACTAGCCAAGAACTTCATCGAGCTTCTCCTCGATCCGGAACTCCGAGCCTCCATGGGAAAGCAGGCATACGACCACAGCCGTGGCATGGTCTGGTGGGAGATCGGCGCCAAGTATCGAGAGATCTTCGAACGAGCCACCAACGCAGCGGACTCGACTCCCCTTTCCTCCGACCGGAAGTTCGCGACGGTCGGAGCCTGAACGAGTTTGGCTTGCGCCGGTGGTACGATAAATATGGACTTCGCTATTACGGACACATTGCAGCAGCGACTGCAGGCGGCACGCTACGTGGGTGCCGGCCCTCAACCCGATTGCGCCATAAGCGCGGGACCCAATCCGTCTCGCCCGGTCCGATCGGACCCCGCGTCGAAATGACGCATTCAGGAGCAATCGTTTGACTTTCGAAAACCTCGGCCTATCGGCCGACCTCCTCGCCACAGTCGCGAAGGAGGGCTATACGGAGCCCACTCCGGTACAGAGTGCGGC
>DASVKT010000257.1:0-1941 GCA_036385235.1 Candidatus Limnocylindrales bacterium
CGCGCGCTCTCCGTTCGCTCGGACACGGAGCTGCAGCGCGGCGACAAGGTCATCGGCATCGGCCGGACCGAGTGCGAAGGCGAGCTCCACCGAATCCTGCTCGGCGAGACCATCAACGCGGATTGAGTTGGATGGCCGGCCGAGTTCCAGGCTCTGCGAGTAATCGAAAGGCGGTCGCCGAGAGGACGACCGCCTTTGCCGTTGGTGCGCCTGCCGACTAGCTGTTCAGGTACAGCGCCGCCAGCCCGGCGATGGCCACGGCGGCGCCCAGGTACCAGAGGCGCGGCGGCTTGTGGCCCTGGAGCCAGAAGGCAAACGGCACCGCGATGAGCGGCGCGACGGCCTGGATGGCCTGGACCTCACCGGGGTTGTTCATCATCGAGAGCGCCCAAACGAGGCAGGTCACGCCCACAATCGGGCCAAAGAGGGCATTCAGGCTGCCCCAGAAGAGCGGGCGGCTGGTCAGCTTGCCGTCATCGGAGCTGAGGACGGACTTGGTGGAGCCATCCGCGGCGGTGAAGCCCCACTTGCGGCGCCATACGTAGCGAGCGACCAGGTACACGACGACCGCGACCGCGATACCGCCGATCAACCGCTCAAAGGAGACTGTGACGGTGTCCGGCAGGTTGGCCGTCCAGGGATGGTGGGCCTTTGCGGCAGCCTTGGCGGCCTGAGTCATCTGAACCTGGCCGCTCTTTGTCGCGGCGACGCTGATGCCCTGGGCGATGCCGGCGACGAACGCCAGCCCGATGCCGAGGGCCACACTCTTGAAGGCCAGGCCCTTGAGCGCGGTCGCGCGGATGTACGGAAAGAGTCCGATAGCGATGCCGATCAGGATCACCCCGATCAGCCCGAGCTGCAGCGTCGTCAGGGAAGCATTGGGCACCCAGAAGATGGCCAGGATCAGGGCAACGGCGGCTGCGATCGTCTCCTCGATCAGCGAAGCGAGCGGCGCGCCGAGCCGGGAGAGCGACGCCAGCAGGCACAACCCGCCGATGCCGAAACCGATCGCGCCGGCAGTGACGAAGAGGGGCCACTGGCCCTGAAGACCCGGGCCGAACGCAAGAGCCCATGCCCCCAGAACGACGACCGCGAGGGCGAGCCGGATTACATTCGTTCGGACGAAGCCAATAAGCGCGATTGCGCGGCCGGCGACGACCGGCGTTATCCCAAAGAAAAGGGCCGTGAGGAGGGCGCCGATCATGCAGCTGTTCTCCGAATTGAACTGGGTCGGCGAGTCGAAGGAGCGACGGGGATCCTTTCGACTCGAATATTCACGTGATAACCGTTCGTTGGCGGTCGGACGAGTCTACCGGGCGCGAGGGCCGCAAGGCAGTGCGCCTGTTGGCCCATTCGGGCATGCCGGGGGTCACAAGGGAGTCCTGCGGCATGGCAGGGCGGACAGCCCACGCTAGGGCTGGTAGAACTCAGCCGAGTCGGAAGTGCCGCCGCTCGAGATGTCGCGGCCGATGAGGAAGACCCGGCCATCGGCCAACGTGACGGCGAGATGGCTCGTCCGTCCGGTCGTCATCGAGCCGGTAGGGCCAAAGGTGTTTGTCGCGGGGTAGTAAAGCTCGGCTGAGGCGGGATCGGCGGGAGCCGAAGCACCGCCGGCAATCAGAACGCGGCCGTCCGGCAGCAGAGTTGCGGTATGGAAGGCGCGAGGCATGTTCATCGACCCTATCAGGCGAAACCTATTCGTCGCCGGGTCGAAAATCTCGGCCGACGACTGCGCGAAGCCGCCGGCGACCAGGACCTTGCCGTCCAGCAGCAGAGGTCAGGGCTGGGATTTCCACTCACCCTACGCAACATGTGGATAACTTCTCATCCCGTCTGGTGGCAACCCTGTTGACAATGGTATTGATAGGGTTCTATCGTCTGGCAACGACATTCGGTCGGTTGAATGGCCCGCATTTCGGGGCCCCGGATCAGTAGAACCCG
>DASVKT010000258.1:0-4897 GCA_036385235.1 Candidatus Limnocylindrales bacterium
GTCTTCCATACCAATGCCCCCAGTGATATAGGGAAATTGCCCGGCTGAGGGCGCTCTTTGGAAGATGCCCGGCTGGGGCGTTCCTCGCCACGAAGCAGGCCGCTGCTGGATTGGCGTCCGTGCCTCGCGCCCATTTCGGACTGGCGCCCATCATCGGTTGTGCGCCATGCTCTGTGCAAACGCAGCGACCCCGCCCAACCAACCAGAGTCCATCTTTCCAGGGAGACCAAATTGGCCGGTTTCGTCCTGACCAGTCCGAGTTTCGATGAAGGCGGTGAGATCCCGATCCGGCACACCTGCGACGGCGCCGACCTTTCGCCCGAACTGAACTGGCAGGGCGCGCCGCGCGGCACCGTCGCGCTCGCGCTGGTCGTGGACGATCCCGACGCGCGCAGCTTCACCCACTGGGTCGTGATCGACATCCCGGGCGGCTCGGCCGGCACGCTGCGCGAAGGACTTCAGCCGAACGACTTCCCCGTCCAGGGTCGCAACGACTTCGGCCGGACCGGCTGGGGCGGGCCCTGTCCCCCGAGCGGCACGCATCACTACCGTTTCACGCTTTGGGCGCTGTCATCGCGGATCGGGCTGAGCGGGACCCTTTCCGCGGGCGACGTGCTGAACGCCATCGCGATGCGGACGCTGGATCGGACGAGGCTGACCGGGACGTATACAAGGCAGGGCCGCTAGTCTCCCGATTCGCCCCTTCCTCGACGGTTTCCCCGAGAATCCGAAACCGAACTTGCGTTTGTCCGGTACAGCCGGACAACTTTGCCACTGTACGAGGCTAAACCCTGCGGGTTTCGTGCCTGGAAGGCGTCTGAGGGCAAGAAGGCATCGTTAGCGGCCATCGAAGAGCGCAATCGGGGCCAAATCGCGGGCCAAATCACCCGATTCGAGCTCGCCCGGACTCGAATCTTGCGTCCACGGTCAATCTTGTCCGGTACAGTCGGACAAACGCTGGATCGCGCCACGCACCGACGCAACAACGAGCGGCAACGAGCGGCGAGAGCGGCGACGTCCGAACGACCGGCAAGGATGGCGGACCGGCGACGCCGAGCATGCCGAGCATATAGAAGAGCCCTTCGTGAGCCGACCTACCGCCGCCGCTGTGATTCACCACTGGCGTCGCGAACGCACCTTGCAGTCCTACTCCCCCGCCGCAGCCTCCTCTTCCTCGAGCCGTTCCTTCAGCGTGGCGAAGGCGCTTTCGGCGGCGGACTGGATCGGGCCCTGGACCATCGATTCGAAGCTACCGAGCAGGCCGCCCAGCGTGGCGTCGGCAAGCCAGGTCAGGCGGGTGGACTTCGGCGCCAACTCTTCTAGGTCGATACCGCCGATGCCGTTGATCGCGCCGCCCATGAGGGATCCGGCAATCTCCGCTGCGATGCGCGACGGCTCAACGATGTCGGTCAGAGTTAGGTCCAGAACGATGTTCATCGGCATCATGCCGCCGGGCGCGCTGACGGTGACCTTGAAATGGGTGTCGTCGATCTTCTCGATCGTGGCCTGGCCGGATTCGTTGCCGGCGGCGGCGCGGTTCGGGTTGCTGATGGTGTCCCAGACCCGCTGGCGAGTAGCCGCGATCTCGGTGACTCCTGACAGATGCATCGTTCCTCCTGGGGCATGAGCCGGGCGAGAGCGTGGCGTCGCGTGTCGCGGCCGGGTCATCGTAACGGGTCGGACGCGCGAAGGAAGTCGGACGGCGGACACTGCGATCGCGGCCGATGGGTGGCCGATCAGTCTCACAACGCGCTTACACAAGCCCGGCGGCGCCGGTACCGGCCGACGTGTGCTCCGCGCATGAAGACCGTCCTCGTTGTCGACGACGAGTTCAACATCGTCGAATTGGTCCGGCCGTATCTGGAGACCGAGGGCTTCGCCGTGGTCACGGCCAGCGACGGCGAGCGGGCGCTGGTCCAGTACGAGCGCTGCGATCCGGATCTCGTTGTCCTGGACGTGATGCTGCCCAAGATGAACGGCTTCGACGTTTGCCGCGAGCTGCGCCGCCGGGGCGACACGCCGATTCTCATGCTCACCGCGCGGTCTGAAGACGTCGACGCCATCGTGGGCCTGGAGATCGGTGCGGACGACTGCGTGACCAAGCCGTTCAACGCGTGGGCGCTGGTCGCACGGGTCAAGGCGATCCTGCGCCATACCGACGCCACGGCCAAGGGCGGCAGGCTGATCCAAGTAGGCGACCTGCGCATCGACCCGCGCCGGCGCGAAGCCTCCGTCGGCGACCGGCCGCTGTAACTGAGGGCGCGCGAATTCGACCTGCTGATGGCTCTGGGCCGCGACCCCGACGTGGTCCTCAGCCGTGATGCGCTTCTGGAAAACGTCTGGGATACGGACTTCCCCGGCGAGCGCGCATCCGCGGCGGCCCTCACGATCGTCGAGGAGACGGCGCGGCTGGAGCGGCTGGTCGGCGAGCTAGGCGTGGTAGAGCGGCTCAAGGAGGGGCCCGCCGCGCTCCGGCCGGAGGCCCTGGACGCAACTCGGCTGATCGCGGACGCGGCGGCGCGTTTTGAGTCGCCCGCCCAAGCGCAGGGCGTGACACTGGACTTGGCCGACGCGGTCCCCGGCGAGCGCCCATTGCAGTTCACCGGGGACCGGCTCGCAGTTGAACGGATACTGCAGAACCTGATCGGCAACGCGCTGTCCGTGCTGCCCGACGGCGGCCACATCTGGCTCCGCGCGGCTGCGCTCTCCATGCCCGACCGCCTGCCCGGCATCTCGCTGAGCGTCACGGACGATGGTCCCGGCTTCCCGCCCGGAACCACGGAGAAGGTCTTCGAGCGGTTCCACAGAGCGGATCCGTCGCGCACCGGCAGCGGCTCCGGGCTGGGTCTGGCGATCGTTGGAGAGCTGGCCCGCGCTCACGGCCGCGAAGCCTGGGCGGAGAACGTGGCCCCGCACGGGGCACGAGTCACGGTCCTGATGCCGCTTGTTCCGGCGATGCCGGCCGCCAAGGAACCCGGCGCGTAGCCGCCGAGCGCGTAGCCGCCCCGCGCCCCGCCCCCGCGCACCGCCCCGCGCTCCACCCCGGCCCCACTTCCCGCGGCCCCGCTATCCTTCACCAGTGACTGAACCCCTTATCCCCGCCGGACCCCCGGCCGACATTACCCACCTCGTCCGTGAGCGCACCGAAGCCCGCAATTGCCACGACTGGCCGCGCGCCGACGCCCTCAAGGCGGAGATTGAAGCAGCCGGCTGGAAGGTAACGGACCGCGGCAATCGCACGAGCGTCAGTCGGGCCGCGCCCGCCACGCTGGATGTGGACGGCGAAGTCCGCTACGGCTCGGCAAAGTCCGTCCCGTCTCTGTTGGCCGAGCCCGCGACCACGGCTTGGACCGTCGTCGTTCTCGCCTCCGAACAGCCGGACCGTGTTTCCCGTCTGCTGACCGCGCTACGAACCCATGCCCCTGCCGGGACTCAGGTCGTGGTCGTCGCCAATGACCCCAGCGACGCCCAGGTTGCCGCGCTTCTCCCCGATGCCCCGGACCGGGCGCCCATCGCGGGCATGGCCCCGGAGCTGATCCGCACCTCGACGCGGCTGGGCCATGCGCCGGCCCTGAACATCGCCCTCCAGCGCGCAACCGGGGAATTGGTCCTGCTGGCCGACGGTTCGGCCTGGCCCACCGGTGACGCGCTCACTCCCCTCGCCGCCGCGCTGACGGACCCGACTGTTGCCGCCGCCGGCCACTTCGGCCTCGTTTCGGCCGAGCCCGGGCCGCTCCGGCCGAATGCGCTTCGCCGCGATGCCACAGCCGAGCCCGCCGCCCTGGAGGCCGCCTGGCTGGCCTTCCGCCGCTCCGACTACATCGAGCTCGGCCCGCTGGACGAGCGTTTCGTGACTCCGGCCTGGCTGGACCTGTGGTGGACCCTTCGGCTTCGCGCCGGCGCCGAGCCGGAAGGCGCCGAATACGTCGAATCGGAAGAAGCCAACGAGCCCACCGACGCCGACGAGTCGGAAGCAAGCGAGTCGCATGAGTCGGAGGTCGAGATGCCGGCCCCGCGACGAGCGGTTCGGCTGGAACTGCCGCTGGAGCGCGATGAAGTCGCCTGGCCGCCGGATCGGGTGCGGCTCAATCGCCGCAACATGTACCGCGTTCTGGACCGCTACGGCTGGCGCGCCGATCTGACGTAACCGGGCGGCGCGAACCGGGGCGGCGCGAACCCGCACAGCTACTTGACGATCAGGCGCACCGTTTCCATCGCCGGCTGCGCTGCCACCACGACCGCAGGCGCAGGAGCCTCGATTCGGCCGTACATGTACTGGTAGTAGGGACTCGCCTGCCACTTGCTCATGCCGATGACGACTCCCGCGCCGAGAACCGCGACCAAAGCCGCGGACCCGAGCAAACGCATGCCCATAGTCTGAGCCGACGATGCCCCGCCTCCCGGCGAGTGCCAGAGAGACGCCAGTGTCGGCATCTGCCCCGGCGGGAAGATCAGTGCGAGCCACATCCCGGCCAGAAGTCCGCCGATGTGGGCGAAGTTGTCGACGTTCATCAGCCCGGAAAAGCCGATGACAAGGTTGAGAACGATCAGCATGCCGATCTGAGACGAGATCGCTCGCGACCTGGCGTCCAGGATGGTGTGGTGGAACCGGGTGGCAATCAGGATCACGCCGAACAGCCCGAATATCGCACCCGAGGCACCAACGCCCCATATCACGTCGCCGAAGACCAACGTGCCCACGGACCCGGCGATGCCGCACACTACATAGAAGGCCGCAAAGAGCCACACCCCATACATCCGCTCCACGAGCTGGCCGGCATACCAGAGCGCGTACATGTTGAAGAACAGGTGCAAGTAGTTGGCGTGGACCAACGTGACGGACAGCAGGCGATACAGCTCGCCGTGGGCGATGGCCAGCTTGTCCATCTGGAGTTGC
>DASVKT010000259.1:0-3056 GCA_036385235.1 Candidatus Limnocylindrales bacterium
GGTGTCCTTGCCCTTCTGGAAGCCGATGACCACGACCCGCCGGCCGGAGATCTTTGCGAAGCCGGCCACGATGGCGCCGTCGTCGCCGTAGAGGCGGTCGCCGTGGAGTTCGATGAACTCGTCGGCCATGCCCTGGAGCAGCTCCAGAGTGTGCGGCCGCTTGAGGTTTCGGGCCTGCTGGACCTTGGCCCAGACTTCCGCATTGCAGGTTACCGGCGTGGCCTCGCCATGGCTTCGGCCTAGAAGTCGATCAACCACGGGGAGCCTCGCCACTCTTGTTGTCGCCGGCGTTGTCCCCGGTGAGGACCCCGGTCAGGGCCGACAGGAACGAGCGCGGCTTGGCTACAAAGGCGGCCGCCGTGTCGGCGCTGCCGGCCGCGGAGACCGGAACCACATAGCTCAGGATCGCGATGATCTCGTCGCGCATGTGGGATCGAGGCACGATCCTGTCCACGAAGCCGTGGCTGAGCCAGAACTCGGCGCGTGCGTAGCCGCTCGGCAGCTCCTCGCCGATCGTGCCGGACGATACGCGGTCGCCCGCGAAACGGATGAGCGCGTTCGGCTCGGTCAGGTTGACGTCGCCGACGACCGCGAACGAGGCGAAGACGCCACCGGTGGTGGGGTCCGTCATCAGCGAGATGAAAGGCACGCCCGCGGCCTTGACCCGCTCGACGGCGCCCATCGTCTTGACGAGCTGCATCAGAGCGAAGGTGCCCTCCTGCATGCGTGCTCCGCCCGACATGGCAACGATGATCAGCGGGATTCGCTGCTCGAGGGCAGCTTCGCCGGCCCGAGTCACCTTCTCGCCGACGACGGCGCCCATCGAGCCACCGATGAAGCCGAAGTCCATCACGCAGATGGAGACGGGCTTGCCGCCCATCGCGCCGATGCCCCAAATGGCCGCGTCCTTCAGCCCAGTTGAGAGCTGAGCCGCGATGAGCCGATCTGGATACGGCTTGAGGTCAACGAAATTGAGCGAGTCGATCGGGGCGAGGTTGGCGTCTCGCTCAACGAACGACCCGGCGTCCAGGAGCTGCGCGATCCGCAGCTTGGCGGGGATGCGGAAGTGGTGGCCGCAGTGCGGGCAGACGCGCAGCGTCTTGTCCAGCTGCTTGTTGAAGAGCATCTCCGTGCAGCCCGGGCACTTGGTCCACAGGTCAGACGGATAGGCGTCGCGGCGTGGTCGGAACGGCAATCTAACCGGCATCAGGAGACGACCCCAAGGATTTCATTGATGACCCCAGTTCGGCGGCCCTGGCCTGAATGTCCGAACCGGCTGTGAGCAGCCTTGACGGCCCGGCCCATTCTGCCCGAGGCAGGGTGGGAGTAACGCCAGGCGACGTAAACGGCGCCTATTGAGATCGCCGACGCGACACCTACACCCACGCCGCCCACGAGAAGTGGACGGGACGAGCGCGCAGAGTCGGGCAGACGACGGAAAGTCATTGCAGCCCAAAGGCCGCGAGAACGAGCCGCCGGAGCGGCAATGATCGCAGGAGTGGCGGCGTCTTGCGCGGCACCGCTTGAGTGGCTCCGGAACAGGGCCACTGTGCCCCAGCCGTCTTCGGCCTGGGCGGCTTCGACGGGCAAGCCCGCCTTGAGGCGCGCCGCGCTCGCACTCAGCCGAGCCGCCAGCGAATCTTCGAAGCGGAACGAGGGGTGGACGCGGGTAATTCCCGCCCGCAACTCGCGCGAGGCGAGCAGGACCGCAGGATCCAGTTCTGTGTCGCTGGGGACCTGAAGTGCGCGCCGGTCATCGGCTGCCATGAGGCCGTCCAGGTATCGCTCCGTACGCCGAGCGTCTCGCGTTCCGCTGCCCAGCATCAGCTCAGCCGGCCCTGCAGATCTGCTGCCACGGAGCGGAGGGCTCGGTGCAGGAGAACGCGGACGGCCCCTTCCGAGCGGCCCAGAACAGCGGCGATCTCCGCGGTGGACATCTCGTCCACGAAACGGAGGGTCACTGCCCTGCGGCGATCCTCGGGGAGGCGGGAGACGGCTTGCCACGCGGCGTTGACGGCTTCGCGGGTAGCGGCCGTATCGACAACGTCGCCGGGAGCGCACAACTCGGCCGCGTCATCCAGCGAGGAGACAGGCCGGCGGCGGTCGCTGCGGCGCTGGTTGGCCACGACGTTGCGGGCAATTCGGAAGAGCCAGATGCGGAACGTGGAGATGTCCGCGGTCTCGGCGGTGGTCATCGGCGCGCGGGCGGCGATGAACGCGTCCACACGCTCCTCGAAACGAGGCAGGCCGACCAGCGCCTGCATGAAGACACGCTCGGTTGCATCTTCGGCGGCGTGGTGGTCGCGGAGTTCGTAGAAGGCGTAGCTGTACACCTGGGCCAGGTACTTCCTATACAGGGCGTCAAAACAACTTGGGTCGCGCCGGGCTGCTTCGACGAGACCGCGATCGCGATCCAGCCGAGCGGGACGGGCGCCCTCCTCCGATGTGCTAAACACCGGCCGGGTCAAGGTGTTACACCCGCGGATATGGAATCTGTGCCGGCGGCCAGCCTGACGTGGGTCACTTCGCCGGCCAGAAGCTCCCGCTCGCCCCCGGCGGAAGCTTCGTCATCGATGAGCAGAGCCCCGGTTGCGCCGTCCACGCCCACGGCGTTGGCCACGATGACCGACTCATCCGGCATGTCCACTCGGACGGTGCGGCCGGTGGTGATCTGGCGGCTGTGCCAGGTTGCCACGTCGAAGTGCCCTTCGCGGAGCGAGATGACGCGCGCCTCGAGGCGGATGAGGAAGGCTTCGAGCAATTCGTCGGCGGCAACGGTCCGGCCGCCGGTGATGTCGTGCAGGCTGGTCATTGTGTCCGCCAGTTCCGCCGGGAACTGAGCGCGCGGCCAGTCGGCGTTGGTGCCGATGCCGACGACTGCGCGGACCCCCGCCGTGCCGACGTTTTCGCTCTCACCGAGCAGCCCGGCCAGCTTGCGGACACCGGCCGGGGCGCCGGGCGCGTCCACGACGATGTCGTTGGGCCACTTGAAACGCAGCGAGCCCATGGCGAGTCCGGCCACTTCTTCGGCAGCGTCCGCCATGGCCATGGCCACG